>CAZGBQ010000002.1:76813-81772 GCA_964524045.1 uncultured Acidobacteriaceae bacterium | reverse complement strand
TCCGCGGAAAGCTCATAGCCCATCTCGGCAGCGCAACGCGGAGTTAGCACGACGAAGGCATAGGACAAGTGAATCGAATTCTTCGCCGCGTCGGTGTGCCCAAGGCGGCGCAAACCTTCGGCAACCACGTCTTGCGGATACGCCTGCCGCGCATCGATTACGTTGTACACCGTCGCTGCAGCCTCTCCGAAGTGAGGCGCTTCCGGATCACTTCTTCTGCCCGTGGTTGCCCAAAGCGTTGCTCCTGCGGGCGCATTCGGCCATTTCCTGTAAAAGAAGTCTTTGCCCAGTAGTCCGAACTTCCAGAGCTGATACGCAATGTCCTTCCCGACGTACGTCACCGTTCCATTCGAGCGCACAATAATCTTGTCCTGTCCGTTTTCCTCTTCCTCTGTTGTTTCTGAGTTTTGTTCCTTTTCTGTGTCCTCCACGCTCTCTGTGGCCTCTGTGTCAGGTTTTGCTTTTTCCTTCCACGGCAAAACCCAGCATCCCTTCACCTTTCCGCTTGCCGCCAGGTGAATCGCTCCCGACGCTTTCAGCATCTCGAACGCCGCGTCCCAGAATTTCAAATGCAGGATTTCACTCTCGCGCGCCAGCAGGTCGTAGTGGATGTCGAGCCGCGCCATCGTCCGCAGATGACAGTCCACAATGGCATCCGCCACCACCTGCGCGACTTCTGCATCCTCGCCGCGATTCTCCTCAATGGCTTTTAGCGTCTCTGCGCGCAATTGCGCGGCGTGTTCCGCGTCTTCCGCGAAAAAGCTGGTCGCCCGGGCGTACAAGTCCCAGCAGTAGTAATCAAACTTCGGCTCTCTAGCCAGCATCATCACGTTCGTTGGCGTTCGCTGCTCCATGCGGAGGAAGCCGATGACCACGTCCGCGACCTGCACACCGGTGTTATCAATGTAATTCTGAATCTGCACGCGCTTGCCCGCGTGCCGCAGGATGCGCACCATCGTGTCGCCCAGCACGGCGTTCCGCACGTGCCCGATGTGCGCCGCCTTGTTCGGATTAATGCTGGTATGCTCGACGATAATCTTGGCGGCATTGGGGGTCGGACCTTCAGGTCCGACGTCTGCGCGCAGTGCGACTGGGGGCTTTAGCCCCTGAGGAACTGTCCCTTCTCGCTCGGTGATTGCTTTCCAGAACGCGCCGCGGTCAAAGTACGCGTTCAAATACCCTCCGCCGGCGACCTCAACCCGCGCGATCCCTGGGGGCGCTCCAAAACTCGCCGCAATCTCCTGCGCGATCAGCCGCGGCGCCCTCTTCAAACGTTTAGCAAGCTCAAAGCACACCGGCGACGCCGCTTCGCCCATCGCGATCTTCGGCGGGCGCTCCAATACAATCGCCACCTCCAGGCCATACTTCTCCCGGATATGCGCCGCCAGCGCTTCCCTCAGTCGCTTTGTCAGTGTTTGATACACGTATCCTCTAGAAGAGCAAACGCCTCATTGGAATCTCGCAAGTATAGGGGATGCTCGCAATGAGGGTCAAAGAGCGTCTAGCCGCGGGTTTATCTCGGCGCTCCGTCATCAGCGCCTTTGCTCCGGCGCAAAGCTGTCGCCAAAAGCCCTATTGCCGTAGCGCGGTTTGACACCCTCTGGCTGCGCCGATAGTATCAATCTGAATCCGGCGGAGAGACATTTCGAACTCCAAGTCCCACCGTGCGGCGGTTTTTCTCATGAACCTTACCTATTTTGACTGTTTTTCGGGCATCAGCGGCGACATGACTCTCGGGGCGCTGGTCGACGCCGGCTGCCCGCTCGAGCACTTGCGCTCTGAACTCCGTGGCCTCGATGTTCCCGGCTGGGAACTTTCTGCCGAGAAGGTCTGGAAAAATGGCATGGCCGCCACCTACGTCAAGGTGCAGACGCAAGATCAGCAGAAGCATCGCTCGCTCAACGCCATTCTCGAAATCCTAAGGAGTTCGCCGATCCCGCCCCCGGTCCACGAGCGCGCAGCCGCCATTTTCACGAAGCTAGGCGAAGCGGAAGCCCGCGTTCACGATGTGCCGCTGGAGAAAATTCATTTTCACGAAGTTGGCGCCGTCGATGCCATCGTCGACATCGTCGGAGCATGCATTGGTTTTCATTTTCTAGGCATTGAGAAGTTTGCTTGCTCCCCGCTGAATGTGGGTAGCGGCACGGCGAAAATGGCGCACGGAATCTTGCCCGTGCCCGCTCCCGCCACGGCGAATTTGCTGCAAGGGAAGCCAACCTATTCGAACGGTGTGCAAAGAGAACTCGTGACCCCCACGGGGGCAGCCATCGTGGCCACACTTTGCGATTCCTTTGGACCGCAGCCCCCGATGAGCGTCTCCGCGATCGGCTACGGCGCTGGGACTGCCGATCTTGAAGGCCAGCCAAACGTCGTGCGCATCATGATTGGCGAAGCCGGTGAAAAAGCGGTTCCCGGTTTCGACGAAGAAATCGCAGTGATCGATGCCAATCTCGATGATATGAATCCCCAAATTTACGGCTATTTCCAAGAAAGAGCATTGTCGGCAGGAGCTTTAGACGTTTATACCACTCCCGTGCAAATGAAGAAAAATCGCCCGGGCATCCTGCTCACGGTTTTGTGCAAACCGCAAGACACGCAAGCACTTATGTCGCTCATTTTTGCGGAGACCACTACTTTCGGCGCGCGCACCTACCGCGCGCAACGCCGCACGCTTCCGCGCGAACACGTTAGTGTCTCCACCAGCTTTGGGGATGTGCGCATCAAGATTTCGCGCGTGAATGGCCGCATCCTGCATGTTGCGCCAGAATACGACGACTGCTGCAAACTTGCGGTAGAGAAAAATGTGCCGTTGCAACGCGTGATCAGCGAAGCTTTGCGTAGTTACCAGTCCAAGAGTTGAAGTCTCTCGTAGGAGAGCACATGCTGCGCCCCAACTCGGCTGTTTCGTACCTCGAGCGGGGACGCGTGGTCAACATTGGATTCTGTTCTGTTACCGAAAACTTGGGACTAGGTACTAAAAACTGAAGATGCCCGGAAAACCCAAATTCTATTTGACCACGCCGATCTACTACACGAACGGCCTGCCGCACATCGGCCACGCCTATACCACGATCGTCGCCGACACCATCCGCCGCTATAAACGCATGCGCGGTTATGAAGTTGTCATGACCACGGGAACCGACGAGCACGGCGTCAACGTCGAGCGTGCTGCAAAAAAAGCCGGCATCCCCGAATCGGAATTCGTCGCCCGCATGGCCGATGCCTGGCGCTCTCTATGGGACGAGCTCGGACTCACCGCCGATGAATTTGTCCGCACCACCGACCTGCGGCACGTTCGTACCGTGCAATGGCTCTTCCGCCTTTGCCGCGAGAACGGCTACGTCTACAAGGGCCATTACACCGGCCAATACTGCATCTACGACAACGCTTTTGTGAATGATGCCAAGCCCGGCGACAACTGTCCCGATTGCGGGCGCCCGCTCGAAACTCTCACCGAAGAAAACTACTTCTTTAAACTCTCCGCATTCGAAAAGCCTTTGCTCGATTTTTACCGCAAGAATCCGGCTTTCATCCAGCCGGAATCGCGGCGCAACGAGATCATCAGTTTCGTGGAAGGCGGGCTGAAGGACCTCAGCATCACCCGCACCGCGGTTCGTTGGGGAATTCCCGTCCCGGGAGAAGAGCCTCACGTTTTCTACGTCTGGTTCGACGCGCTCACCGCATATCTAAGCGCGGTGGATGGACCCGAGTACGAAAAGCGTGGCATGTGGCCCGCAGACTTGCATCTCGTGGGCAAAGACATCATTCGCTTTCACACCGTGTACTGGCCCGCCTTCTTGATGGCCGCGATGCTCCCCGTGCCCAAACAGGTGTGGGTGCACGGCTGGTTTCTGATGGATGCCGCCAAAATGAGCAAGTCCAAAGGCAACGTCATCCTGCCACGTCCCATTGCCAACATGCTCGGCATGGACGCGCTGCGCTATTTTGTTTTGCGCGAAATTGTCTTTGGCCAGGACGGAAACTTCAGCTACGACGCGCTGGTCACCCGCTATAACAGCGACTTGGCTAACGGCCTCGGCAACCTCGCCAGCCGCACTGCCGCGCTGATCGAGAAAAATTTCGCCGGCAAAATCCCTAACCCTTCGGAACGAAAGCCCCAAGACGAAGCGCTCGCTAAAGAAACGCAGTCGGCGATCGGCGACGTCCTCGAGAACTACGAGAACATGAGCTTCACGCGCGCTCTAGAATCGATCTGGGCCGTGATCGCCTCCGCAGACAAGTACCTGACGACGGAACAGCCCTGGGCGCTCGGAAATTCCGAGCCGGAGCAAGCGCGCAAAGCGGCCATCTTATGGACTACCGCGGAACTGCTCCGCATCGTGACCGTGCTCGCACATCCGGTTTTGCCGTCCTGCACTGCAAAAATCTGGGCGCTTCTGGGTCTACCAGGTTCCGTGAGCGCCGTCGAACTGGATGGGCTTCGCTGGGGACAGTTGACGCCCGGCATCAAGCTAGGCAAAGCCCAAGCGCTCTTTCCGCGTGTCGAGAAAAATGAAGCGATAGAAAGGATCGAAGCCATGGCAAACGAAGAATTGAATCCTGTGCCTGCCGCCAAGCCTGCGGCCAGCGCCTCTCCTTCTGGAGCGGCCGCTGCCCCGCAAGCCGCGCCCGAAAAAATCGGCATCGAGGATTTTGCCAAAGTCGAGATGCGCGTCGGACAGATCAAAACCGCGGAGCGCATCGTTGGCGCGGATAAGCTGCTGAAGCTCACCGTAGATATCGGCGCGGAGATTCGCCAGATCTGCGCCGGCATCGCCCAATACTACGAGCCAGAAAAACTCATCGGACGCAAGGTCGCCGTCGTGGTGAATCTTGCGCCCCGCAAGCTGCGTGGCGTCGAGTCCAACGGCATGATTGTCGCCGCTTCCGTCGGCCCCGAAGGCCGTCCCGTCCTCGCGGGCTTCCCCGACGAAGACGTCGAAATCGGCGCCCGCTTAA
>CAZGBQ010000002.1:72072-76713 GCA_964524045.1 uncultured Acidobacteriaceae bacterium | reverse complement strand
CGTCCCGTCCTCGCGGGCTTCCCCGACGAAGACGTCGAAATCGGCGCCCGCTTAAGGTAGGTGTTTCTGTTGTAGGGGCGCAGCACGCTGCGCCCCAGTTGCCGGGGCGTAAGCATGGAAAACGATGAAGAGCTCCATCCTGGTCACCATTCGATTCGCTTACTGGACTGCGATTATTCCGCACAGGGATTCTATTTTGTAACGGTTTGCTCTCATGAGAAACGCTGCATCTTCGGCAGGATTATGAGCGATCAAATGCAAGCAAGTCGCCTTGGGCGAATCGTAACTAACTGCTGGACTCAAGTACCCGCGCATTTCGCTCAGGCCCGCATTCATGCTTTTGTTCTCATGCCGAATCACCTGCACGGCATCGTTGAAATTGTGCGCCAAGCCGGGGCGCAGCATGCTGCGCCCCTACGAGCGAGCGCGGTGAAACCGGGAGTCGGACGTGGGTCTTTGGGCACGATAATCCGGTCGTTCAAGGCAGCGGTGACCAAGTGGGCAAGGGAGGAATTGCGTTGGCCGGGGAAGGTTTGGCAGCGCAATTATTTCGAACGAGTCTTGCGCGATGGACAGGAATCAGCTGACGCCGGTGCTTATATTGCAGAGAACGTCAGAAAGTGGGCTTGGGATCACGAAAACTCAGAGCGAGTGCAAGTTGTAGGGGCGCAGCACGCTGCGCCCCAGCTACCGAGGCTGCCAAAAACCTCATCGAGGCGTTAGTAGGTTCATGGAACTGATCGACTCTCACGCCCACATCGATTTTCCGCAGTTTGCGGATGACCGCGACGCCGTGCTCGGCCGTGCCCGTGCAGCAGGCGTCACGACGCTTCTCGCGATTGGCACCGGCCCCGGGCCCGAGAAACTCGACTCCGCAATCCCATTCGCCGAGCAACACGATTGGATCTACGCCAGCGTCGGCATTCATCCTCACGAAGCGAAGGAAGTGACGCCGCGTCATCTCGATGAATTAACAACGCTCGCAAAACATCCAAAAGTAATTGCCTGGGGCGAAATTGGGCTCGATTACTTCTACGATCATTCGCCACGCGAAACGCAGCACAAAGTCTTTTGCGACCAGATGGCGCTCGCCCAGCAAGCCAAGCTTCCCATCATTATCCATTGCCGCGATGCCTGGACCGACTGCTTGAACCTGCTCGAGGAGCACTGGAGGCCCACAAACCTCGGCGGGATCTTGCACTGCTTCAGCAGCACCCTCGAAGACGCCCGGCGCGGCATCGACCTGGGCTTCCTGATTTCCTTTGCGGGCAATTCAACTTATCCGAAAGCGCAGAATCTGCGCGACGTTGCGAAAGCTTTGCCGCTCGAGAAAATTTTGATCGAGACGGACTCTCCATACCTCGCGCCGCAATCCTACCGCGGCAAGCGCAATGAGCCCGCCTACGTTGCGGAAGTAGCGCGTATACTTGCGAGTGTGAGAGACTTGTCGCCGGACGAAGTGGCTGCGGCTACCTCGGAAAATTTCAAGCGGCTCTTTCATCTGCCCCGGCCGCAGGTTTCCGCAGTCGGAGAGGCTCGAGACTAGATGCAGGCCAGGAGGAAGGCCATCGCGCTGCTCACCGCGAAAGAGATTTTTGATCTCGTCCGCGACGATCTCTCGTTGGTGGAAGACGAGCTCGCGCGGCAGACCGACACCGCCTTCCCTGCCGTCTCGGAAATCGCCGCCTACTTGCTGGGCGGCGGCGGAAAGCGTTTACGCCCCGCGCTCTTGCTGCTCTCCTCCAAATATGCCGGACGCAACGACCGCAGCGCCATTCGCCTTGCCGCGGTTGTCGAACTTCTCCACAGCGCCACGCTTATTCACGACGACGTGATCGACAGCGCGGGCACGCGCCGCGGTCGGCCTTCCGCCAACGCCAAATGGGGCAATCACCGCAGCGTCCTCACCGGCGACTGGCTGTACATGCAATCCTTCCAGATGGCGCTGGAAGAGCGAAATTTCCGGATTCTCGATATCCTGATCGATCTGACCCAGAAAATGGTCGAAGGCGAGCTCATTCAGCTTGAAAAAATCGGCCACATCGACGTGACCGAGGAGGACGCTCTGCGCCTTGCAACCTACAAAACGGCTTGCCTGTTTAGCGGCTGCGCGCGCCTCGGCGCCGTGCTTGGCGGACTCGGTGAAGAGGAAGAGCAGGCCCTCGCCGACTACGGCAAATACGCTGGATTAGCCTTCCAGCTTGTGGACGATCTTCTGGACTTCACCGCCTCAGCGCAGCAGCTCGGTAAGCCGGTTCTGAGCGATTTGAAAGAGGGCAAAGTCACTTTGCCTTTGATTTACGCCATGGAAAACGGCCACCGCGAGGCGCGTGAACTGGTGGCCCGTGTCCTCGCGGAAAAAGAGTTTCAATCCGTGAGTCCCGAAACCATCGTGTCGCTGGTCCAGGATTCCGGCGCTCTCGACCGGGCCCGCTGTTTGGCACAAGAGTATGCGCAGCGCGGTAAGAATTGCCTCAACGGTCATCGCGACTCCGAATATGCTCGCGCGCTTGCCACGCTTCCCGATTTCATCCTCGACCGCGAAAACTAACGCTAACGGACTTTATGTGTAGGGGCGCAGCATGCTGCGCCCCAATTTCCCAGGTGTGAGGGTCATGCTCCCTTTCAAACTCGTCTATCACCACCGCTACGACCTAAACCTCGGCCCCCACGTCTTTCCTTCGCAAAAATTCCGCCTCATTTATGAAATGCTTTTGCGCGAAGGCTTCGCCACCGAAAACGACTTCCTTCGCCCCAATTCCGCCAGCGACGAAGACATTTTGCGCGTCCATACGCCCGATTGGGTGCGCAAGCTGAAAACCGGAACCCTGAGCGCCAGCGAAGTCATGTTGCTGGAAGTTCCTTATTCTCCGGAACTGGTCGAAGCGGTGTGGCTTGCTGCCGGTGGAACCATCCTGGCCGCGCAATCGGCCCTGCGCGATGGCTTCGCTTCGAATCTCAGCGGCGGCTTTCACCACGCCTATCCCGATCATGGCGAGGGTTTCTGCGCCATTCACGACGTGGCCGTGGCCGTCCGAAAACTGCAGGCCGATGGTGCGATCAAGAAAGCCATGGTCGTGGATGCCGACGTGCATCACGGCAACGGCACCGCAGCGATCTTTCGAAACGATCCAACGGTATTCACCCTTTCCATTCATCAGCTCAACAACTACCCGGCACACAAGCCTCCCTCGACCCTGGATCTGAATATGGATGATGGCGTGGAGGACGAGGAATACTTGGCCGCGCTGATTCCGGCGGTGCGGCAGTCATTTGACAAATTTCAGCCGGACATTCTTTTCTACGTGGGCGGAGCCGATCCCTATTGTGAGGACCAGCTCGGCGGTCTTTCACTCAGTAAGGCTGGCCTGAAACAGCGCGACCGCAGCGTGTTCGAGGAAGCGCGCCGCCGCGGTATTCCAGTGGCAACCACGCTGGCAGGCGGCTACGCCCGTCGCGTGGAAGACACCGTCCGAATTCACGTAAACACGATTCTTGCCGCAAACGAAGTCGCTCTCGCTTTTCCTTCCGCCTCTCCGGTCCGAAGCTGATACACTCCTCGCGCGATTGGCCAGCAGCTGCAACAAGCATTCTCTTGTAGGGGCGCAGCATGCTACGCCCCAGGTGCCAAGCTGTAAAATTCGAGTGAGGGGAAGTGGCTTCTTCAGGGAGACAGTGCGCAAACTCCTTGAGGTGCCAGTTGTTGAGAGGTGTGTTTATGGATTCTTTGTCTCACGCGAGTCGTGTGTTTTTCTCATGCGTTGCCATTTCGTGGTTCTTGAATCCAAGCGCCAGCCCGCAAACCGCCCCGGCGTCAAAGAAACTCAAGGTCTACATTTCCGTGGATATGGAGGGTGTGGCAGGAGTCGTGACCGCCGATCAACTCGGTCCAACAGGCTTCGAGTACGAACGCTTCCGGCATTTCATGACCAACGAAACTCTGGCGGCAGTGCGCGCTGCCAAGGAGTCGGGGGCCACCGAAATCCTGGTGAGTGATTCCCATGGAAACGGCGAAAGCCTTCTCATTGAGGACTTCCCCAAGGACGTACGCATTATCCGTTCCTGGCCCCGCCACGGAAGCATGATGGCCGGCGTCGACTCCAGTTTCGACGCAGCGCTCTTCATCGGCTATCACGCTTCGACCACCAACATGCATGGCGTTCGCGCGCATACCTTCTCGAGCGCGCATCTCACCCGCGTATCTATGAACGGAAACGCCGTCACCGAAGGAGAATTCAACGCGGCCTATGCCGGTGCGCTCGGCGTGCCGGTGATTTTTGCTTCAGGAGACGACGCCGCGATGGAAGAATTGAAATCGCGGCTCGGCAACATCGAAACTGCGGAAACGAAAAAAAGCCTGAGCTTTCATTCCGCGGCAACGGTGACACCGGAAGCGTCTTGTGAAAAAATCGCAGCTGGAATTAAAACGGCGATTGGGCGCCTTCGTGACTTCAAGCCATATGTTGTCAAAACACCTGTCACGCTCGAGATTAGTTTCAAGAACTATACGCCCGCGGAAATGATCAGCTACCTGAGGTCCGTGCAGCGAGTGGACTCGCATACCATCCGCTTCGTCGGAAAAGATATGGCGGAAGTCTCGGATTTTGTGGACGTCGTGGACGGCTACAACCCCGATTTGAC
>CAZGBQ010000002.1:25182-71972 GCA_964524045.1 uncultured Acidobacteriaceae bacterium | reverse complement strand
TGGCGGAAGTCTCGGATTTTGTGGACGTCGTGGACGGCTACAACCCCGATTTGACGCCTTGAGTTGAGCTTGCATTCTGAGGTTGTCCGGCAAAGCCGTCATAGCTAGAGTGGTTTCCTTTGTTCTTAAGGTGTTTGGCCGAGGAAGTTCAACTCATCAAGATTGAATTTTGTTCTGAGCACGTGACCGCCCCTCTGTCATCCCGACCCTCAGGCTACGGTCTTCCGCAGCCTGAGGCGGAGGGATCTGCTTTTCAATTTCGGAATCCGGGCAAAAAGTCAGTAAGAAGTTGCAGGTTCGCCCATGGCCCGCCGCACCGCCGTCAAAAGGTCCCGCTCAAACGTGTCCGGCTGGAATCCATTCGAGCGAAAAGCAATTTTGCCTTCACGATCAATCACGATGACCGTCGGAAACGAATTGACCGAAAATAGCCGGTCGAGCCCATCTGCAAAAACAACTTCGGTAGACATCTTGTCCGTCTGAAGGTAAGCCCCCACGAGAGTTTCATCTTCATCACAATTTGCGGACAGAAAGACCGCCGTCGGCAGACTCCGAAACTCCGATGCGACGCGCGCGAAGATCGGCTCCAGGGCGTGGCAAGGCCCGCACCACGTGGTCCAGAAATTCACAACCAGAACTCTGCCTTTCGTTTCCTTCAGGGAGTACAAAGCCCCGTCGGGCGATTTGCGAAGCGTGAATTCCGAAATCTCGCGAATCCCCTGGTTGCGCGCAGGTTTCGATTTTAGCGGGGGCTGCGCAACTTCGTCATAGCTGCGCAGCAAATATTCTCCTAAGCCGTCGTCCGAACCGTGCGCGAGCCGCCAGACGTTGCCGATTTTCTTGCGGATTTCCTGCCGGCTGACGTTGCCGTTCTTTCCTTCGGCCAGCGCAAAAGCTCGCGCGTATTCCTGAATGGCGCCGTCCAAATCCTTTTGCAGCTCCGCCGTTTCCCCCAGACGCTGCGCTGCGCTTGCGGAAGGGAATAGGTCGTAGCTCGTCTGAAGATCCTTCTTCGCTGGGGGATAGTCTTTCAGTTTCAAGTACAGGTCGCCGCGCAGGAAGTAAGTATTCGCGAGGTCGCTCTTTCTTTGAAGGTCCCATTGTTCCACGGAAACGCGCGGCGAACGCGCAGACGCATTCGTCTTTTCCACGAGCTCCAGCACGCGCGAAGAGTAGTTGACGGCGCGCCGGAAGCCCGCCTCGTTTTCGTGCCGCTCCAAAAGCTCAATTGCGAGCAGCAGGATGGACATATCATTAGGATTCAAGGCCACCATGCGCTCTGCGTAATCCCCAGCGCGTGAATCATCCTGCAGTTGCAGACTGGCCTCGACCAGAGCGCGATAGATGCGCGTGCGGTTGGGATAGTCCGGATACTTGAGCAGGAAGGATTCTAGATTGCGCACCAGAGCCGCGCGGTCAGTGCCCGCTTCATTCAGGGCCCGCTGCAACTCTTCCTCAGGACTAGGCTTGCCAGCGGCTTTCTCTCTTGGAGCGCCGGTATTCGCTTGCGAGGCGTGTTCCGAAGTGGTTTGCGACGCAGGCGCCTGCCCCTCTTGCGCGTCCATGACGAACGGTGCCGACGCTCCAATTACCAGCGCGCAGAGAAGGACCACACAAATGGCGGACACGGGTTGAGAGCGCAACGCCATGCGTGGATTCTACCGGATTTTCGAGGGGGCGTAGGGCTCGGAAAGGACGATCCTGCAGGGATCGTGTCATTCTGAGGGCATCCGACGAGGATGCCCGAAGAATCTCAGTCGATCACAAAGTACGACTGCGCTTTGGCTGAGATCCCTCGCTTCGCTCAGGATGACAGCTTCCTCCCTCATCGCTGCGTGTCATCTTTTCAACGAGTGGAAGAGCCAGGTGCTTACCGCGGCCCGCTTACGCGAATTTCGCCCGACGCAGTCCGAACCTCTACCCGCCCGCCGCCATCGCCTATGTGCGCGCGGAGAGAATGCTTTCCTTGCTCTTCGATAACTATAGGAATATCCGCGCGGATGTCCCCGGAAACCGCTTCGGCCGAGAGATGGAAATTAGCCGAAGTGGGAACGCTGATCTGCACGCCGCCCGAAGCCGTCTTCAAATCCCAGTAGCTTTGCCCGCTGGGATTGCCCTGCACGTAAACACGGCCGGAAGCCGCGTGGGCCTTCACATTATTTGTGGCGCCCTGGATCTCCACTTCACCGCTGGCCGTTTTCCCTTCCACCCGTCCGCCTGGTTGAGAAACGCGAATGATTCCTGAAATCGCGTTCGCGCGAACATCTCCTTTAACGTTGGAAATGGTCACGCTGCCGGAGGCGCTCGAAACATGAACGTCATTGCCAATGTCATTTGCGGAGATGGAGCCGCTTGCTGTAGAGAGGTCGGCGTCACGCTCGATTCTTTCCACGTTAATTGACCCCGAAGCGGCCCGGACTTTCACCGGACCACGGAGGTTTCGAATGCTTTGCGCTCCGGAAGCGACATTGGCGTCTACTTCCGTGTCGTGCGGCACTTCAATCGTGTAAGCGATGGAAATGTTGTGCAGGTGCGAGAACTCTTTTCCAATTCGAATGGTGTCGCCGCGCTGTTCCACCGGCGGATTCGCCACCGCATCCTCGAGACGTTTCCGGGGATTGTCAAAGCCAAAGCCCGAAGCGCGCACGTCCCCGTGAACGTGCACTTTGCCGTCGGAACTGCCCGTGATGCTCACATCGCCGGAGGCGTTGGAAAGCTCTAGGCGCAGAGAACCCGCGACGTTGTAGTTGCGCTCGAAGCTGCCGGTCGCCGCCGGCCCGCTGTAGCAACCGGCAACAAGAAGAAAGCTCGCGACGATGGTCAGGAAACTGCCGAATTTGCGGTAGCGCGCCATTCTCCCTCCAAAAAACTCTCAACGGCTCGCATGGCCCACTATTAGTTACGAAAGAACTGGAAACTATGTTCCCGAAGCCGGTTTGCCGGACAACCCCGCGCCCCCAGCCAGACCTTCATTCAGCGATCCCTCCCGGTATCCCTGAGGATCCAGCGCGACGTAAGCGAAGCCAACCGATTTCAACCGCTCTGCAATGAGGGCTGCCATTTCCAGAGAAAACGCCCGCGGCATTTCTTCGCGGGAAATTTCCACGCGCGCAAGTTTGTCGTGGACGCGCACGCGAAACTGGCGGAAGCCTAACGCGCGCAGCGCGGCTTCTCCGCGTTCCACAAGCGCGAGCCGTTCGGGCGTGACTTCCTCGCCGTATGGAATGCGCGAGGCGAGACATGCCGATGCGGGCCGGTCCCAGGTGGGAAGGCCGGCACGTTGGGAGAGCATTCGAATCTCAGACTTCGCGAGACCTGCATCCAGCAGCGGCGCAAGAACTTGGTGCTCGGTGGCGGCGCGATGCCCCGGACGGAAGTCCAGTGTGTCGTCCGCGTTCACCCCGTACGCTACGGCAGCAAATCCGCGCGAACGCGCAAGGTCATCCAACTCCGAAAACAGTTCGTCTTTGCAGAAGTAGCAGCGGTCCGGTTGGTTTGCGCGGTAAGCGGGGTTTTCCATTTCGTGCGTTTCAATGAACTCGTGCCGCAGAGAAAGTTTCTGCGCAAATTGCTCCACCATAGCTCGATCGTGCGCCGAAAAACTGGGAGAGAGGGCCGTCACCGACAGAGCGCGGCTGCCGAGCGCACGTTGCGCCGCCCATGCGAGATACGCGGAATCAGCCCCTCCGGACAGCGCGACGATGAGCGAAGGAAGCTCCGCCAGCCGCGAAATCAGATGCTCTTCTTTCACTTCCGGCGGGAAAGAAGTTTTCTCACTCTCGCGAATTCTCACAAGACTATCCATCTCTTTCGAGAGTATAGCGCAGAGTTTCGCGATTCCACGCCTTTGTAGGGGCGCGGCATGCTGCGCCCCAGCTTGGCAACCGGCGCGCATTTGCAAATCCGGGCCGGCCGGCAGGATTGCCCAGCGCTGAAGCTACTGGAAGTCCAGAAGCACATCCACCGCGCCGGTGTTTGTGTCAGTTTGCAGCCAGTGGCCTACAGTGTCGTAATGCAGCGGCAATTCCCCGAAGACTTGCTCGCGATGCGATTGCAGCTTGGTGAGAAACTCTTCGTATTTGGTTTTGTCGAAGACATCGCCCTGCGCAATCGGCCACGCGCCGATGAGTTTGCGCTCCGCCGAGGGCGATAGCCCCGTCAACACCATTTTGTCGAAATGGTATTGCTTTCCTTCCTGAACACGAACGGCAAAAGAAATCGTGTGCGCTGCTTCGTCGAACGCGGGGGTTGGTTCGACTTCCGCTTCCAGGTAGCCGTGATGGCCAAGCTCTTCGCGCGCGCGATCCCACCCGGCTTCAATTTCCATGCCATCCGCAACATCGCCAGGCTTCAGTTTCATCAGGCTGCTCAACGTAAATTCCGAGACCGTGGCATTGCCCGTCCAATGCGCTTCTTTCCAGTGATAAACCTCGCCCGGCGTGATTGGAACGAATACCGGGATTTGCTCGGGCAGCTTCTGCGATGGATTGCCGCTCAGCCGCACTTCGGGTGGCCCCAATTTTGCGCGCAGGAGTCCCTTTCGCCGGTACACGGGCCGGATGGCTTCGGTGAGAAAAAAGTCGATGGTCATTCGCGAATACGGCTTACCGACGACTTCCGAGAGATGCTGTTGGACCACTTTCGAGGTCAAAAGCGAAGCGTCGCCAAATTCAAGTTTTTCGATGCGCAGCGCCGCGCCCTCGATCCGGAACTGTTGCACGTTGCCTTCTCCGGCGGGATTGCTAGTGACCGCGTGCTCGAGTGTGACCTGCAAGCCGTGAGCGGCGATCAGCTCTTTGACGGCATCGGCGCCTTGCTCGACAACGCCGCCGCCTTCCGGCAGAGTTCCATCAAAGAAGGGAAGTCTCTTCCGGATGGCGTCGCCGAGGTCGGAATCCGCGAACCACGGAATGTTGTCAAAATACGCGGGGATTCGCGGAGACTCTTCGACGTGGTAAGTGACGATGACGCCGGAACGAGTTTGAAAATTGTAGCCGACTTTGGCGAACAGACCCGTGGCCACCAGCTTGTCAGCGGCCGCCTGCATGTCTGCACGGCCAACCTGAGAACCGAGGGCGAGGCCAGTGTAAGCAACAACCTGAGCCTCGGAGAGCAGCTTCTGCCCGTCGGCGTGCACTTCGCGCAACGACGCCGTCGCGTTATCGGGAGTCTGCGCCAATGCGTGGAGCGCCAGCGGCGGCAGGAGAAGCAGCAGGGAAGCGAATCTCACTCGAAGGGACGGACGCGGCATGGGAATCACTCGACGGTCACGGATTTCGCGAGATTTCGCGGCTGATCGACGTCGCAACCGCGGCGCACGGCAATGTGATACGCGAGCAATTGCAGGGGAATAATCTCGAGCAACGGCACGAGCAGTTCCGGCGCGGGCGGCAGCTCGATGATGTGATCGGAAGCTTCGCGTGCGAGTTGGTCAGCGGTTGTGACCACGGAAATGACAATCCCATCACGCGCCTTCACTTCTTTGATGTTGGAAACGCTTTTTTCATAGCGCGTCATGGCTTCGGGATCCGATTCATCGCGCGTGGCCAGCACGACGACGGGCAGATTTTCGTCGATCAAGGCGTTGGGGCCGTGCTTCATTTCGCCTGCAGGATAGCCTTCGGCGTGAATGTAGGAAATTTCCTTGAGCTTCAGCGCGCCTTCGAGCGCGATGGGATAGTGGATGCCGCGGCCAAGATAGAGAAAATCCGTGTGACGGAAAAACTGGCGCGCGAGATGTTCGTAAAAACCGGAAGCGTCCGCCTGCAGCGCGGTTTCCATTTTGTGAGGGAGTTGCATGGATTCCTGCATCAGCGCTCTGGCCGCGGCGTCTGACATCTTTCCTCGCACCTGGCCGAGGTATGCCGCGAGCAAAAGTAGCGCGGTCAGTTGCGAGGTGAATGCTTTGGTCGACGCAACGCCGATTTCCGGGCCGGCGTGCGTAGGAATGGTGCCGCTGGCTTCCCGCGTGATCATGGAACCGATGACGTTGCAAATCGCGAGCGTGGGCGAACCTTTGAGTTTTGCTTCGCGCTGCGCGGCAAGCGTGTCCGCGGTTTCGCCGGATTGGCTGATGCAAACCGTCAAAGTATTGGGATCAATGATGGGATCGCGATAGCGGAATTCGCTGCCGTAATCGACTTCCACCGGCATGCGGGCGAGGCGCTCAATCATGAATTTTCCCGCCAGCCCGGCGTGCCAACTGGTTCCGCAAGCCACGATGCGCACCTGCTGAAACTCACGGAACTGTTTTTCCGTAATTTCCATTTCGTCCAAGAAAACTTTGCCAGTGTCCTGTGAAATACGGCCCAGGAGCGTGTCGCGCACGGCACGCGGTTGCTCGAAGATCTCCTTTTGCATGAAGTGCTTGTAGCCGCCCTTTTCCGCCATGATGGGATCCCAGGCGACGTGCTGCGCGGCGCGCTGAACGGCGCGTCCGTCGTGATCCATGACGCGTACGCCTTGCGCGGTCAGGACAGCGATGTCGCCATCGGCGAGGAAAAAGATTTCGCGCGTGTGTTCGAGCAGAGCGGGAATGTCACTGGCGACAAAGAATTCTCCTTTGCCCAAACCGACGACAGAGGGCGGGCCCATGCGCGCGGCCACTATTTTCTGCGGATCTTTTGCGGAGAGAAACACGAGCGCGTAAATGCCGCGAAGTTCTTTCAGCGAACGGCGGACAGCTTCTTCGAGCGGCGTGCCATTTTGCGAGTTCTTCTCAACGAGGTGCGCGACGATTTCCGTGTCCGTTTCCGTGACGAACTTGTGGCCCTCTTTCTGGAGTTTTTCCTTCAGCTCGAGATAGTTTTCGATGATGCCATTGTGAACGACCACAACCTGGCCGGTGCAGTCGCGATGCGGATGGGCGTTTTCTTCGGTCGGCCGGCCGTGCGTGGCCCAGCGCGTGTGCCCAATGCCGTAGCTGCCTTCGATGGGCGACTTGGCGATGGCTTCTTCGAGATTGCGAAGCTTGCCGGGCGCGCGGCGAATTTCCAGCTTGCCGGTGCCGTTCACGACGGCGATTCCCGCGGAGTCGTACCCGCGGTATTCGAGTTTGCGAAGGCCCTCGATGACCACGGGCACCACTTTTTTGGGTCCGATGTAGCCAAGAATCCCGCACATAAACGGCATCACCTCAGTTGACGTTACCAGCCTAACACGCGGACCTGACACGGCACGATTGATTCCCGCGGTTGTTCTTCTTGTAGGGGCGCAGCATGCTGCGCCCTAACTCGGCAACCAAGATGCTTGTGGAAAATACGCTACTTACGCCAACACTCGAGACTTTCTATTCTCTTAATGACTTCTAGGGTCGTGCTTCAGCTTGCCTGCTGCGGGTAGGTGCGTCCCAGCTTTTTGTGAAGCGTGGCGGCTTGCCGCCGCTTTCTTTGGCCTCGCTTCTCCGTCTTGTTAGAGCACCCCGCGCCGCTTTGCTATAATGACCGCATGAAAGCACACGTCTGGGTCATGCCCAAGCACACGGTCCTCGATCCCCAGGGGCAAACCATCCATCACGCTCTCTCGGGACTCGGCTACGCCGCTGTGAAAGACGTCCGCCAGGGGAAATTCTTCGTCTTGAACCTCGATGGCTGGAACCGCGAAGAAGCGCAAAAGCAGCTCGAGCGCATCTCCAAAGAAGTCCTCACCAATCCCGTCATCGAAGAATACCGCTTCGAAATCCTCGACTGAATTGCCCCGTTCTGTTTTCCTGTCATCGAAGTATAAAACTAGGTTTTAACTGTGCATCGGGCAGTTCGTGGACGCGATTGTCGCTATAATTTCCGGATTGCCGACCACACGTCCAGAATCGCGTTTTGCTTCACTCACTGCAACGCCACCCCACCCAAGCGCCTGTGGCTAAGACAATAGTTCGGATACAATTTGCAGTCATGTCGAATTACGGCGACCGCTCACGACGAATGTTTCTTGGAACCGCGTTAGCAGGTGCAGGAAGCCTCGTATTTGGGCGCGTGCACTCGGGAACCGCCTGGATGTCCAATCTAGCGGCAGATACGGCTCCTGACGACATCACAAGTCTCAAAATTCATGAAGTCGCCGCGCTGGTGAAGCAAAGAAGGATATCGCCTGTCGAGATAACGCGGGCCTGCCTTGCTCGCATTGAGGCTCTCAATCCACTGCTCAACGCCTTCATCGCTGTCACTGCAGAATCCGCACTGTCAGAGGCCCGCCGGGCCGAGTCCGAAATACAGCGAGGCCAGTGGCGGGGCCCGCTGCATGGCATTCCCATAGGGCTGAAGGATCTGATCGACACCGCGGGCGTGCGAACTACCGCCGCGAGCGCCTTGTTTAAGGACCGCGTTCCGCAAGAAGACGCTCCCGTTGTCCAGCGACTTCGAGAGGCTGGAGCCGTCTTCCTGGGTAAGCTGAATATGCATGAGTTCGCCTTCGGGCCCACGACTCGGACGACCAGCTATTTTGAACGCGTACGGAACCCATGGGCTTTAGAACACATTTCCGGAGGGTCATCCGGAGGTTCCGGAGCCGCTGTAGCAGCAGGGTTCTGCTACGCCGCTCTTGGGTCCGACACAGGTGGCTCCATTCGACAGCCTGCATCATTCTGCGGGATTGTGGGCCTGAAACCCACCTACGGCCGGGTGAGCACGCGCGGAACGATTCCGGTGTCATGGTCTGCGGACCACATTGGGCCGATGACACGCAGCGTGGTAGATACGGCCATCGTGTTACAAGCAATTGCCGGGTACGACGAGAAGGAGCCCACTAGTTACGACATGCCCGTGGAAGATTACGGATCTGCGGCCACTAGTCCCGGCAGGCTGCAGATGCGAGTTGGTGTGCCTCGGGAGTTTTTTTATTCCGACCTTGAGCCCGAAGTGAAACAGGCACTGGAACAAGCGATAGCGACGCTTATGGAGCTGAGTGGGGAAGTCAGAGAAGCCGCCTTGGAGGTGAGTAAGGATAGAACCGTCATTCTGGCCGAAGCATATGCGTATCACGCGGAAAATATCGCCACGCATCCTGACCTTTATCTGCCGGAAACACTGGCAAAACTCAAGCTCGGTGCCGGAATCGACATGGGAACATACATCAAAGCCCGATTGAAACTGGATCAGCATCGCCGCCAGTGCCTGAAAGTCTTTGCCGATCTGGACGTACTTGCCACGCCTACTGCCCCTGTTCCCCCACCGAAAAGCAGTGAGATCCCAACAAGATTTGACGAGATCATGTCGAAAGATTCGTTGATGTGGCGCAACACGAGACCATTCAACCTATCCGCTCTCCCGACGATCTCCATCCCTTGCGGGTTCACCAAAACAGGATTGCCAATCGGCTTGCAACTCAGTGCAGCGCCGTGGCGGGAAGCAGCAGTTCTTCGGTTAGCACATGCGTATGAACAAGCCACGAGTTGGCACGCCCGTCATCCCAAGATCGCAGCGCGCGAGCCCGTGGAATAAACGGATAAGGGTAATCAACTAGCGCTGTCCTTGGCCTCTGGCCAAGTGATGGACAAGCTGGAACTAATCGAGCACGCCACGTAAGTTCGGAATCGTAGGAGCCAGTCCCAATACCTGAACGGGATGGTTTGCGGTGTAGGGAAGCAAATCAGGAACTGAACACATGGGCCGCCTCAGCGATGGCTGCCCTCTCTGTTTCCCCGGAATCGGGCCCATGCTCCGCGGTTCAGCGCCGACTCTCGCGCCTATGCAAGCCCTACCCCTGTGTTTTCTTTCTCTTACGCGGCATCCTTTCGAACCCGCATCCGCTCGTGAAATACTAGTACTTTATTTGGACTTGACGAAATAACGAATCCATGCTAGCATGGGTCGTGAATTCTCGACTCCACTCTCGCCAGACTCGTCTAAGACCCCCTACTCGTAACTTCTTGCCCTTTCAGCCAGCGTATCGGTGCCCTTTGTCGCCCCTTTCTCTTCAATTACTTCCACGATGCTTCTCCCACAACCCTTTTCTTTTCAAGCTTTTGCATCGTTGCCCGGGGTGGATACCCCTTGCTCCCAACAGCCTTCCAAAAGCTCGCTACCAACTCCCAATAACTGAGGAAATCATGGCCATCGACACTCTGAACCCAGAACCACCAACAACCTCCGCGGACATTCCCGTTGCTGAACCTTGCCCAGCTTTGCCGTCTGGGGCGAAAACGCCCTGCTCCGCCAAGTCTCTCAGCGACTTCTCCCGTTGTCACTTCCGCTATCCCAACGGCCGGCGCTGCACCCTCCCCGGTCAGTCCGCCAAGTCTGGGCTTTGCCTTCGCCATTACCATCGGCAGGTCGCTGCCGGCCTTCCCCTCGCTCCTTCCCCCAACGACTCCGCCGACCTCTCCGACGATCTCCTCGTTGGCTTCTCCCAGTTCTCCTCCGCCGAAGACCTGCGCGAATTCCTGACCCGCCTCCTCATCCTCATGACCAAGGGCCGCGTCTCCCCGCGCCGCGCCGCGGTTCTCGCCTACATCACCAACCAGCTTCTCCATTCCCACCGCGTCGTGCTGAAGGAAGCGGAGTCCCAGCCAATCATCTTCGATCTCCCTCGCCCCAAACTCGACGAGGTGCCCGCCCCACGCGCCGGAGCGAAAACCCCATGATGGACCATTTCACCTTGATAGCGGCGGGTTCACCCCACAGTGCAACCACACAAGCCTGTCATCCCGGCCCCCAGGGTGCGGGCTGCCCGCCGCAGGCAGGTCCTCCGCAGCCTGAGGCGCGGGTTGCGCGCTCCGTGCGTTTCGCCGGAGCGCCGGAGCGGAGGGATCTTTCTTCAACTTTGGCATTCGAGCTTGTCGCTACGGGTTTGGGCTTTGGCGGCAGGCGAGAAAGCGTACTGGAAACCCATTGCGCAGATTTGCTCCAGCTCATTTTCCTGCAGGCCCATTCGCGCGGCGTTGGCGTACTCGTTGCGCAGGTTGGTGTGAAACATGGCGGGGTCATCGGTGGACAGGACGACGGGAATGCCATGGCGGAAGAGAGCAGGGAGCGGATGGTCATCTATGTGGACGTTCTCGCGCGCGAGCTGCCGCGCGAGCGCGCCGGTCCGCAGGTTGCTCTGCGGACAGATCTCGAGAGGGATTTTGCGTTCCGAGAGGAAGTCCATCAGAGCCGGATCGTGGATGGCAGCAATGCCGTGCCCGATGCGCTCAACGGAGAGAAGCTTGATGGCTTCACGAATTTTTTCCGGGCCGCCCATTTCGCCGGCGTGCATCAAGCGATGCAACCCAATTTCGGCCGCGCGGTCGTACACGGCGCGAAATTCAGCGGTGGGAATGCTCAGCTCATCGCCGCCGATGCCGAAGGCGACAATGGATTTTGAGGCGCAGCTCTTCGCGGACTCTACGACGGCAATTGCAGCTTCCGCGCCGAATTGCCGTACGGCGTCGAAGATCCACCGAAACCGAAGGCCGCGGCCCTCGAACGGTTCTGTGGCGCGAAGGAGAGCTTCAAAGTTTGCTTCCGGCCGCTGTTTTCGGAGCAGCATGACGCCGACGGAGAGGGTCACTTCGGCGTAGACGACATTTTGCTCGATCAGGCTCTCGGCGAGGTCCCGGGCGACGAGGGCGTAGTCCTGCGGCTCACGCAAAAAGAAAGTGACCCATTTGAACGCTTCGAGAAACTCCGGAAAGTTGCGGAACTCATAGCGCCGGCGCACTTCTTGCTCTGTTGCGTTGACGCCATAGCGGCCCATGAGCGTACAGGCCGCGAGAGGTTGAATGGAGCCTTCGAGGTGCAGATGAAGCTCGGCTTTGGGAAGTGCTGCGATTCGCGAGGAGAGAAGGAGCGGAGCCATCCTGAAGAACTAATGCGGAAGAGCAGGACGGCCGGCATTGTTCCAGGCGGTGAGCCAGAAGGAGCCGACGTCGGTCGCGGCGTCCGAGAGTTGGCGAATCAGAATGGCGCCAGCCTGATTGAAGAATCGGTCGTAGTATTCGTCGGTGTAGGAATTTTGGCCGCGAAGAGCCTCGCGGTCGGCAAGGAGAATGGATTCGAGCCAGCGATGCGCGCCGAGGCAGGCTTCAAAGGCATGATCAGTGGGATCGCTGATGAAAAAGGCGTCGTTGGGGCGCATGGGGAAAAAGGAAGAGTAGCGGTCGATCAGTGTGGCGCCGAAACGTTCGTTGATTCCCGTTTGAGCGGTGAGATGGCCGTCCGCATTATCGGTGGTGTTAAAAGGATCATGAGCGAGGGCCACAAAGTGCGCGAGGATGGCGGCGTCGAGGCGGGCCTCATCCCAACGCCCGGCTTTGAAGGCCTCGGTCAGCTTTTCGCTGTAGACGCCGATCTGCCAGGGAAGAAGGCCGTTGGCGTCTAATTTTACTTTGCCGAACTTGGTGACGGCCGCCTTGTAGCTGCGCGGCAAAGATTCGTAGGGAAAGCGGCCGTACTTATCGAGAGCGATGAAATGATTGCGCTTTTCGGCCGGGGATTTCGCAAGGGAATCGAGCGGATCGGTCACGTGCTGCGCCAGAGAGGTGCGGCCGGCGTCAAAGAAAGGGCGAACGTCGAAGGGCAAAGTGTCGACGGCCTTGTTGACGATGAGCCGTTGCGCGTTGCGGCCCCAGGCGCATGAGCTTTGCGGGAAAAACAAAAACGAGGCGGCGGCAACGAGCGCCAAGCCAGCGCGCAACCAAGTTTGATAGTGAAGCGCCCGCCGCATTCCGAGAATCCCCTAAGACGCGCTAGCCTGCCGTAGCGTGCTTCGCTTCCGACCGTAGTTGTAGTAAATCACGAGTCCAATGGCCATCCACACAAAGAAGCGGATCCAATTCATGATGGGAAGGCCAGCCATCAGGAGGACGCAAGTGAGAATCGTCAAGATCGGGGCGATCGGTCCTCCGGGGGCGCGGAAAGCGCGGTGACGGTTCGGCTCTCGGTAACGAAGAATTAACACGCCACCGGCCACGAGCGCGAAAGCGAAGAGCGTGCCGATGTTCGAAAGATCCGCAAAGGTTCCGATGTCGAGAAGGCCTGCGGGTATGCCGACGACGAAACCAGCCATCCAGGTGGAGAAATCGGGAGTTTGGTAGCGCCGATGGACGCGGCTGAAAATCTTTGGGAAAAGGCCGTCGCGCGACATAGCAAACCACACGCGCGCCTGGCCGATCTGAAAAACGAGCAGCGACGAGATCATCCCCATGAGCGCGCCAATCAGGACGATCAGCCGCACGCCGGAGATGTGCAGCCGTTTGAGAGTGTTCACAACGGGTGCGGCGTCGTCGATCAGGGTTTCCCAGCGGACCAGGCCGGTAAGTACCACGACGACGGAGATGTAAAGGAGAGTGCAAATCACCAGAGTTGCAATGATTCCAATGGGCAAATCGCGCTGCGGACGCTTACATTCCTCCGCAGCCGTAGAAACCGAGTCGAAACCGATGTAAGTGAAGAAAACAATGGAGCCGCCCGTCAAAATTCCCGGCCAGCCATTGGGGGCGAAGGGGCGCCAGTTGGCGGGATGCACAAAACGCGAGGCGAAGCTCACGAAAACCAGAATGGCAACGATTTTGAGCAGGACCATTACGTTGTTGGTTTCTGCAGACTCGCGGATACCGCGAACGAGGATCACCGTAAGCAGCATCACGATGATGAATGCGGGCCAGTTGAAGCCGAAATGCCATCCGGGGGCGTAGAGCATGTTGCCTTCGAGATCGGAAAGTCCGCTGGGGAGGTAGGCAGGCGAAATCCATCGAGGATTGGGATGAACGCCAAACCAGTCCATCAAGTTAACCACGTGCTGTGAAAAGCCTACACTCACAGCCATGTTGCTGACGGCGTATTCGAGAATCAGATCCCAACCGATGATCCAGGCGATGAGCTCGCCCATCGTAGCGTAAGTATAAGTGTAGGCGCTGCCGGCAATCGGAATCATGGCGGCGAGCTCGGCGTAGCAAACGGATGCGAAGCCGCAGGCGATGGCCACCAGAATGAAAGAGAGAGCGATAGCGGGTCCCGCGCCGGGGCGTCCAAAGGAAGCGGAGTGGTGAATCAGGTACTCGAGCAGCGGGGCATTGAGGATGGAAGAGGCTTGAAATTTCTGGCCGGCAATGGCGGTGCCGACAATGGTGAAGATTCCGGAGCCAATGACCGCGCCAATGCCAAGCGAGGTGAGGCTTAGCCAGCCGAGCGACTTCTTTAATCGGATTTCAGCGTTTTCGGAATCGGCTAACAGTTGGTCGATACTCTTACAACGGAAGAGTTGTGACGCCACCCATCTTCTCCGATCGCGCCCTAGAAGCCGGCGGAGTGAAATCGCTCGGTGCCTGATTGAGGAGAACGAACCTCAATGTACCCTGAGATGGTTCGGCGCGCAACCTGTTGGTTTTGCGCTTGCGAAGGGCTTAGGCTTGCTCGAGCTGGGCGTAGCGCTCGACGAATTTTTTTGTGCCGCGTCCGGGGAAACTTACGGAAAGGCGGCGGTCTTCGTCGTCACCCTCAACGCCCACAATGGTGCCGACGCCAAAGCTGGGGTGGCGAACCTTGCGCCCGAGCATGGGATCCGCGTTGACCCCGCGCTTCGCGGCTGAGCGTCCCAACGAAGGCGAACTTGCGGCGCGGCGAGGAGGCGGCGCAAGTTTTTGCGTGCCGCGAACGCGGCGAAGAAATTCTTCCGGCGAGTAGGAGTATTCGGGGTCGGGCTCGTAGCGGCGTGTCTCGCCGATCTCGGCCAATGAGCCGCGAACCGTGTCGACGAGCTCGCTGGGAATTTCCGCTAGGAACCGCGAGGGCAGGGAAGCGCGCAATTGCTGCTCGTTACCAAAAATGCGGCGGTAAACGGCGCGGGTGAGCGTCAACGATTTTCTGGCGCGCGTCATGCCGACGTAAACGAGGCGGCGCTCTTCTTCGATCCCCTTGTCTTCGTTGATCGAACGGCTGTGAGGGCAGATTCCTTCTTCCATCCCAGTAAGGAAGACATGATCGAACTCCAGCCCTTTGGTGCTGTGCAGCGTGATGAGAGTCACGCCAGGCCGGCTGTCGTACTGGTCGGCGTCGCTGACCAGCGCAGCGGCGTCGAGGAAGTCGCTGAAAGATTCGCCTGCTTCCAAGCTTTCGGTCACTGCGCGCACAAGTTCCTCGAGATTTTCGATGCGGGCAACGTCCTCGGGAGTGTTGCGGTCTTTGAGCATATCGAGGTAGCCGGACTCTTCCAGAACGACATGCAGAAATTCTGCGGGGTCCTTGGTGGAAAGGGCGTCTTGGAACTTGCGAATCAAATATTGAAATGCCCGCAACGGCGCGACGGCGCGACCTGAGGAGAAGCTGGACACGGTCTTCTCGATTGCATTCCAAAGAGAGATGCCTTCGGCCCGCGCGGTCTCGCGAAGAGCGTCGACGGTGGTCTTGCCGATGCCGCGCGGAGGCAGGTTCAGAATCCGCAGCAGAGAAATATCGTCTTCCTGATGCATGGCCAGACGGACATAGGCCAACGCGTCTTTGATTTCGGCACGGTTGTAAAAGCTAAATCCGCCGACCAGCCGGTAGCGGAGCCCCTGGCGCCGGAAGACCTCTTCGAAGGCGCGAGACTGGAAATTGGTGCGATATTCGACGGCGCACGTTTGATCCGGTTCGTCCGTCAGGATTTGCTCGAGGGTTCTCGCCACGTATTCGGCTTCGGACTGCGGATCGCGGGCCTCGAAATATTTGAGATTGCCGCCGGAATCTTTTTCGGCTGTGAGGGATTTGCCCAAGCGCTCCGGGTTATTGGCGACAACGGCGCCGGCAGCGTCAAGAATATTCTGCGTGGAGCGGTAGTTGCGTTCAAGCTTGACGACGCGCGCCGCGGGAAAATCGCGGGAAAAACTCAGAAGAATGGAGACGTCGGCGCCGCGCCAGGCATAGATGGATTGATCTTCATCGCCCACGACGCAAATGTTTTTCTGCGGCCCGGTAAGGAGCCGCATCAGCTCGTACTGGACGCGGTTGGTGTCCTGATACTCGTCGACATGAATGTAGCGCAGGCGCGCCTGCCACTTTTCCCGCGTGGGGGCCGATTCGCGCAAGAGACGCGCGGAACGGAGGAGCAAGTCGTCGAAGTCCAGGGCTTTGCTCTCGCGCAGGACTTTTTCATAGGCGGAGAAAATGTCCGCGGTCTTTCGCGCGTCCTGGTGAAAAGCTTCCGCGCGAAGTTGTTCGGGAGTCTGACCATGATTCTTGGCGAAACTGATGCGGGCAAGAACGTTGCGCGGAGTCAGGCCGTTTTCTTCAATTTGCAGTTTGGCCATAGCGAGTTTGACGGCGCTGATCTGGTCGTCGTCATCGTAGATGGCAAAGTCGCGCGGCAGGCCGGCCGCGGCGGCTTCGCGGCGGAGAAGGCGGGCGCATAGAGAATGAAACGTGGAAACCCAGGGCTGACCGGGAGGGACGCCAGCGCGAAGGAGCAAATCGGTAACGCGGTTGCGCATTTCCTCTGCGGCTTTGTTGGTGAAGGTGACGGCGAGGATGGATTCCGGCGGCACGCCCTGGGCGATCAGGTTGGCGATGCGGTAGGTGATGGCGCGGGTCTTGCCTGTGCCCGCGCCGGCAAGAACCAGCACAGGACCGTCGAGAACCTCGACGGCCTGGCGCTGTTCAGGGTTCAGTTCGTCGAGGAGAGCGAGCATTTGATCAATGGGTTCCGTGGTGTTTGAGAAGAGCGGCAGACGTTATGTTAGCCGACGGAAGCGATGGGCGCAAACTGGCCGCGAGGCCGGCGGTGCGGCGGGTAATGAAAAAGGGAAGCCACCGACAGATGAAGTTGAAGAGAGATCTCTCCGCTCCGGCGAAACGCACGGAGCGCGCAACCCGCTCCTCAGGCTGCGGAAGATCTGCCTGCGGCGGGCAGGCCGCAGCCTGAGGGTCGAGATGACACGTAGATTGGAAGCTAAATTCAAAATTCAGGTTTAGCGTTGGGGGGATTGGCTCAGATCGATTTCGAAGTACATCAGGCCGCGGTTTTTTTCGATGGCCACGATTTCGGGAACGTACAGCCGCGCGCTGCCGAGAAGGTCGAACTGACTCTCCACGTCGAAATAGAGCAGGCCTTGGACGGAACTGTGTGGCGCGACGATGCTGGCGCGAACTCCCGCTTCGCGCAGCTCTTCTTGCACCTCGGTCCATTTCTTGTCGCGGCCACCCTTGGGGCCGCCGATAGGGACAGGAAATCTGCTCGTGGTCACGTTTCTTGCGCCCGGCTTCATGATGACATCTGCGGCCTCTTCTGCGGTCAGAGGATGGAGGGCCTGGCGATTGTCTTCAGAGATGGTGAGGTTCATGCGAATACGATCGAGGCTCACTTTCAGGCTGTCTTCGGAGTCATTGCGAAAAGTCACTTGCAGGGCGACAATCCCGGCGGCATAAGGGGACTTCTTGTGAAACTTTTCCTTGTACAGCACCGGGTCGGTCCAGGGCAAGGCGGAAATGGTCATGCCTTCGTGGGACTCGAGAGCAGCGGCCTTCATAGAGGAAGGTTGTTGAGCGGCTCTCGTAACCGGAATGAGCAGGGAAGCGGCGAAAAGTTGGAGAAGCAGGGGTAGAATTCGAGCCGGGTTATAATAAACTTTTCTCATCTTGACGCCTTCGATTCCAGGGGGATTCGCGGGGTTGCCCCGCGCGATGCGCTGCTTGCAGCAGGCGAAGCTGCTGATAAACCGGAGCCACATTTAGTGTATTTCATTTACAGCGTTCTCATGGGCCTCGGGGCTCTCTTGCTTACACCGTACTGGCTCTTCAAGGGCCTGCGACAGGGCAAGTATTTGTTCAATCTTAGCGAACGCTTGGGCCTGTCCTTTCCATCGCTAGCCAAGCTGCCGAGCGAGCGCGCCGGAACCATCTGGATTCACGCGGTCAGCGTTGGAGAAGTGCTGTCCGGCGTCACGCTCGGGCGGCAGTTGAAGGCCGCTTATCCAGACCGGGCGCTCATCGTATCAACGACCACCATTACGGGCCAAGCGCTGGCTCGGGAGCGAATGCCATTTGCCGATGCGGTCATTTACTTCCCGCTGGATTGGGCTTTTTGCGTGAGGCGCGTCCTGGACGCGGTGCGCCCCGCGCTTGTCCTGATATTGGAAACAGAAATCTGGCCGAATTTTTTGCATGAGGCGGGACGACGCAAAATCCCGGTTGTTTTTGTTAGCGGGCGAATCTCGGACCGGTCGTTTGCGCGGTACAAAAAGTACTTTGGCGCTTTTGGTTTTTTTCTGCGGCCGATGTTGAAGGACGCGCTTTCGCATGCGCAGGCATTCCTGATGCAAAGTGAGAAGGATGCGGAGCGGATTCGCGATCTCGGAGCGCCTTCCGAGCGCGTAATGACCAGCGGCAATTTGAAGTACGACTCGGAACTGCCAGCTCCAACGCCGCTCTCGAACTGGCTGGAAGGCGAGGTCAAGCGCAGCGGGCGCTGGCCGGTGATCGTCGCTGGGAGCGTGGTGGCAACGGAGGAGCCGCTGGCGCTGATCGCGTTTGGGACTTTGCAGGGCGAACACCGAAATGCTTTCCTGGTGCTGGCGCCGCGAAAGCCGGAGCAATTTTCAGCGGCCGCGGAGTTTATCGAGGAGTCGCACCGCAAGTTCATCCGGCGGTCGCAGCTTCCGATTTCCGGACCTGCGCCAAGCGGAAACAATAATGCGGGGGCAGATTCCTCGATTGCGAACGACGTTACAGTCCTGCTGCTCGACAGCATCGGCGAGCTCGCATCCCTCTATCGTTTGGCCGATGGCGCATTCGTCGGCGGCTCGCTGGTCCCTTCGGGGGGACATAATATTTTGGAGCCGGCGGCGTTCGGCAAGATTCCGGTCTTTGGTCCTTCCATGGAGAATTTTGCGGAAATCGCCTCGCGGTTCGTGTCTGCGCGGGCGGCGGTACAGGTGGAAAGCCCGGAAGATGTGGGCGTGGCGTGGATTGAGTTACTTCGCGATCCGGAACGAATGAAGAAAATGGGCGAGACGGCGCGGCAATTGGTGGAAGGCTCGCGCGGCGCGACGGAGCGAGCGATGAAGGAAGTGGCCATTCATCTAAACGGGGCCGGACGATGAAGAGCTCGCCCTTGGTTCGCACTTTGCTGAAGCCACTTTCCGTGCTCTATGGCGCGGTCGTGCGCGGCCGCGTGTGGATGTATCAAAGAGGCTGGATGAAGCAGCGGCGGCTAAAGGCCGCGGTGGTAAGCGTTGGGAATCTGACGGTGGGAGGAACCGGCAAAACACCGATGGTGCTCTGGCTTGCGGAAAAGTTTCTTGCCCAAGGGAAGCGCGTAGCGATTCTGAGCCGCGGTTACCGAGGCTCGAACGGGACGAGCGATGAAATTGAGCTGATGAAGCACCGACTCGGAAACCGGGTTCACTTTGGTGTTGGGAAAAACCGCTTTAAGGCGGGTCGCGCGCTCCAAATCGAAAAGCCGATCGATGTTTTCTTGCTTGATGATGGATTTCAACATCTTCAGCTCGAGCGTGATCTCAACATTCTGATGTTAGACGGTTCGGCCAAGCTTAAGGACGAATTGCTGCTTCCAGGTGGCGTTTTGCGGGAGCCCATCTCTGCGTGTCAACGGGCAAACATTCTGATCGTTACTCGGAAGACGGAACGCCCCGATATTGAAGCCCAGGACTCGCACAACTTTTCAATCTTTTATGCGCAGACTCGCTTGCATGGATTCAGACCTGCCGGTCATTTCGAGGTTCCAAGTTACTTGAGTGAAATTGGAGCTGGCCCGTTTTTTGCTTTTTGTGGAATTGGCAATCCCGAAGCCTTTTGGAATGATTTGGCACGCTGGCATGTACCCGTCGCAGGGAAAAAAGCGTTCCGAGATCATCATCGGTACTCGAACATCGATGTCACAAGACTTGAAAGAGCAGCGGAGCAAGTCGGGGCAAATGCATTCATTACCACGGAGAAGGATGAGCAGAATCTAAGAAGAGCGCGGTTTTTTAAACTTCCAGTGCACGTTGCCGTGATTGATTTCGTACTCTCTTCTGAGAGCGAGTTTCTCGCTGCGATAGATCGTGTAATGGGATCCCAACCGAAAGCGGCGGTCCCGGCATGAAGATTCTCGTACGTGCGACGAACTGGGTGGGGGACGCGATCCTGGCGCTTCCGGCTTTGCGAGCGGTGCGGAGACGGTTTCCGGAAGCTGAGATTGCGATTCTGGCGCGGCCTTACGTTGCCGAGATTTACCGAGGGCAGCAGATCTGTGATGAACTCATCGTTTATGAGTCCGCAGGCGTTCACGCGGGGCTGTTTGGGCGCGAAAGGCTTGCAGCGGAATTGCGCGGGCGAAAATTCGATGTTGCGCTTCTCTTGCAAAACGCTTTTGAAGCGGCGTGGGTGGCGTGGCGCGCGGGAATTCCGGAGCGCATTGGTTACGCCCGTGATGGCCGCAGCTTTTTGTTGACGAGAGCAATTTCTGTTCCAAGGCACGGTGAGATTCCGGCGCATGAAAAATTCTATTACCTGGAACTTCTTCGGAGAGCGGGATGGATCGATTCACTCGCGGATGAAGCTTTCATCACGCTGGATGTGCCGGAGCAGAATCGCCGGAAGGGGAGCGAGTTTCTTGTTGAATGCGGTGCGCGTCCACAATCCTTTCGGGTTGCGATCGGCGCCGGCGCTTCCTACGGTTCGGCGAAATGCTGGCCGGCGGAGAGGTTTGCGGAGCTTGCGAACCGGCTTCAATCGCAAACCGGCTGCGATGTCATTCTATTTGGAACTGCTGTGGAAGCGGATGTTACGAAGACGATTTCCGCGGGGATGAGCCGCGCGCCCATCGATCTCACGGGGAAAACCACCATTGGCGATTTGCCGGGTTTGCTGTCGCAATGCCACCTTTTTGTCGGTAATGACTCGGGCGCGATGCACGTGGCGGCCGCGGTGGGACTACCGGTCGTGGCGGTCTTCGGTCCGACGGATCCTTACGGGACAGCGCCGGTGACGCCGCGGTGCAGCATTGTTCAGGAAAAGCCATACTGCAGCCCCTGTTTTCTGCGGCACTGTCCCACCGATCATCGTTGCATGCTGAAAGTTACGTGCGAGATGGTGGAAGCGGCGGCAAAAAATTGGTTGCCTGCGGCGGAGGCTTTGCGTGCCTGAGCGCTTCGCTTTGCGCGCGGCGGTGTTCATCGATCGCGATGGGACCATCGCCGAGGAAGTCGGCTACTTGAATCACGTGAGCCGATTTCGTATGTTCCCGTTTGTTGCTGCGGCGCTTCGACGGCTGAACGAAGCTGGTCACCCGGTTATTGTAGTGAGCAATCAGTCCGGCATCGCGCGCGGATACTTTCCGGAATCGCTGGTGGAGGATGTGACGGCATTGATGCGCAAGCAGCTCTCCGAGGCAGGCGCGCGTGTCGACGCGGTCTATTATTGTCCGCACGCTTCGTCGGACGGCTGCGCGTGCCGGAAGCCGCGCACAGGGATGTTGGAGAGAGCGGCGCGGGAGCACAGCGTGGATGTGCAGCGCTCGTTTTTGATTGGAGACCGGTACTTGGACATCGAGTGCGCGCGTAATGCTGGCGCGCGTGGCATCCTGGTGCGCACCGGCTATGGCGAAGGGGAACTGGCGTGGCACGCGGCGAAATGGGCTGTTCCGCCAGATTTCGTGGCTGAGGACCTCGCCAGGGCTGTCGATTGGATTTTGAGGCAACCAAAGTGAAGCGCCCAGTTGCAGCAAAGGAAGTATCGACGTCGGTAGATCTTCGCGACCTTGCCGAATGCGTGGAAGGGTTCTCCGGGAAGACGGTCGTTGTTCTCGGGGATTTCGTCGCCGACGAATTTCGCTATGGCGACATCACGCGCGTTTCGCGCGAAGCGCCGGTCTTAATCCTGAAGCATCGCGAGACCCACGTAGTTCCGGGCGGGGGAGCGAACGCAGCCAACAATCTCGTGGCGCTGGGCGCAAAGGTCCTGCCGGTCACGGTGGTGGGCGACGATGCGGCGGGCGATGCGCTCTTGCATCATTTTCGCGAGAAGGGCGTGAGCACTAGCGGCTTCTTCCGCGCGAAGGGCCGTGCCACACCGACGAAGACGCGTTTTCTCGCGGGGTGGGCGCATACCGTGGCGCAGCAGGTTCTGCGCTACGATTACGAGCCACAAAAACGGCTACAAGAAGCGATTCTGATCAAGGTCCGGAGGAAACTCGGCTCGAGCTTGCGCCGTGCCGACGCGCTGGCCATTTCCGATTACGGATTTGGCGTGGCCACGCCGGAGCTTGTTGGCTGGGCCACGGCGAAGCTAAGGAGAGCGTTGCCTGTCACGCTGGATGCGCGGTATCAGCTTCACCGGTACGCAAAATCGGGGATCACTTCGGCCACGCCGAACGAGGCCGAGCTGGAAGCAGAGCATCGCACGACGATCGGATTGGATTTGACGGAACTCGCGCGGGTGGGCCAGGCCACGCTTGGCACTATGAAGCTGAAGGCTCTGCTGGTAACACGGGGACGGCATGGCGCGGCGCTGTTTGAACGCGGTGAACGGCAGACGCACATCCCCGTTCATGGCTCCGACCAAGCCGTGGACGTTACAGGCGCCGGGGACACCGTTCTTGCGGCGTACACTCTGGCGCTCGCTTGTGGCGCATCGGCGCTCGTCGCAGCGCAAATTGCCAACATCGCGGGCGGACTGGTGGTCATGAAGCGCGGGACCGCCGTCGTTTCGCGCCAAGAGCTTCTCGACGCCATCCGTGCGGAAATCTCCGGAGCTGCTTCGTAACTCATGCGCGAAGCTACGAGCAAGATCGTCTCCAGCGAAGTGTTGCTGCAAAAACTTGGGGAACACAAACGACGAGGCGAAAGCGTTGTGTTTGCCAACGGCTGCTTCGATACTTTGCACGTTGGCCATACGCGGTATCTCGAAGGCGCGCGGCGCGAGGGAGATATTCTGGTTGTCGGAGTGAACTCGGATTCAAGCGTTGGCGGGCTGAAGGGAGCGGGGCGTCCGGTTCTGGATGAGAACGCACGCGCTCTGCTCGTGGCGGCGCTTCGCTGCGTTGATTATGTGGTGATTTTTTCCGAGCCCATGGTCGAAGCACTGCTCGAGAGGTTGCGGCCAGATGTCCACGCGAAGGGCACGGACTACACGACGGAAACTGTGCCGGAGCGGGCCACGGCGGCGAGGCTTGGCATTCGCGTAGCGATTGTGGGCGATCCCAAGGATCATTCGACCCGCGCGCTCTTCGATTCCATCCGCAAGGCGCCGCATGACTGAGCCGCGCTTCCTGGTGGTGCGCCTCGGTTCCCTTGGAGATATTGTCCACACATTTCCCGCTGTCGCTGGCTTGCGCGAATCCTTTCCTAAAGCCGATATTGTTTGGCTGACGCATCCTCGCTGGAAGCCGCTAGTGGCAAGCAGCGAACTCGCGACGGAGATCTGGGAGGTCGAGACGCGGGCGTTCGATTCCGTGCGCAATATTCTGAGACGAATTCGCAACGGGCGGATCACGGCAGCGATTGATTATCAGGGGCTGTGGAAGTCTGCGTCATTGCCATTTTTAGGACGCGTACCGCGCCGGATCGGATTCTCTTCGCACTTCGTTCGTGAGTCTGGCGTGCCGCTTCTTTATACAGACCGCGTGCAGTGCGCGAAGGCGCATATTGCTGACCAGAACGGCGAGCTTTCGCAGCGGGCCGGGGGACAACGCGGTGTAGCTGCGTTTTCGCTTTCGGTGCCGTCGTTGCAAGAAGCGTTTACGTTGCAACTGCTGCGCGGGTTCAACGTAGATCGTTACATTGTGCTGAGCCCCGCGGGAGGCTGGCGCTCGAAGTGCTGGCCGCCGGATCGTTATGGCGCCCTGTGTCAGGAGCTCTACGCGAAGCTGGGGTTGCGCTGCGTCTTGAATCAGGGTCCGGGCGACGAAGACTGTATTGCGGCCGTTAAGGAGGCCAGCGGAGACGCTGCGCCTATTGCGTGCAGTAGTTCGTTGGAACAGCTTATGGTCTTGCTGCGCAATGCGCTGTGCGTCGTCGGCGGCGACACGGGGCCTTTGCACTTAGCTGTCGCGATGGGCACGCCAGTAGTGGCGCTTTTTGGGCCGACGGATCCCGCGCGGAACGGGCCCTATCGGCCGGGAACTGACGACGCGAAAGATATCGTTTTGCGGAACGCAAACGCAGTAACGACTTACAAGCGAGGCGATCAGCCTGATCCTTCGTTGCTCCGACTCGATATGGCAACGGTTTTCGACGCGGTACGCCAGCAGGTCGAGGCGCGCGGATGAGCATCCCCGGCGAATTCTTTATGCGCTGGCGCGTGCGCTTGGGTTATCCGCTGGCCGCTGTTGTTCTGTGGTTTGCGCACCCAACGCCGCGCTTCATTTTGTTGGGAGGTTTGGTGGGCGTGCTTGGCCTTTGGTTGCGCGCCTATGCCGCCGGCTATTTGCGGAAACACGAAGCTCTCACCGTGATTGGTCCTTATGCCTATACGCGTAATCCGCTCTACCTCGGCAGCGCGATTCTGAGCGCCGGAGCAGCGATTGCCATGCGGTCGTGGATCTCCGCATCGATCCTTCTCGTCTACTTTGCGGTTTTTTATTTCATGGTCATGCGCCGCGAAGAAAAAGAGCTGTGCGTACGCCACGGCACGGCCTTTGAAGAATACGCCAAAGCAGTTCCGCTTTTTCTGCCGCGTCTGCGGCCCGCGCGAATCGAAGAAGGAACTGGTGGTGCGTTCTCCGTCGTGCAATACAGAAAGAATCGCGAATGGCAAGCCGCACTGGGCTTCTTAATTCTTCTTGGAGCTCTTCTCTTGATTTGGCGATTGCGCGTCCGCTGACTGTGACGAGTTAGCATTTTCCGGGCAAGGCATGAAACAGTTGAGTTCCACTGCGTATCCATTCGTTAGAACATGAACCGCGCCATCGCGATCCGTTCGCAAGATGCGAACGCCAACTGCTGCGAGGCGTTCGAGCAGTTCGGGGCTGGGGTGACCATACGGATTCGCGTCCCCTACAGAAATGATTCCGATCCTTGGCTGCACCGCGCCGAGGAATTCCGCGGTCGTGGAGTTCTTGCTTCCGTGATGGCCAATCTTCAACACGTCGGAGCGAAGAAGATCGGCGCTACTTTCGGCCACAATTTGATTTTCTGCCTGCCTTTCCGCATCTCCCGCGAGCAAAATACTTCGCGTCCGGTAACTGAGCCGCAGAACCAGCGAGTCATCGTTTTTCGCTGCCGGCGCGGTGTCGCTGGGCTCTGCCTCCGGCCACAAGAATTCTCCATTGGCGCCATCCCAATCGAAGGATTTGCCCCGGAGTTCGTGCTCGATGGGAATCCTTTGATGGACAGCCAGCTCTTCGAGCCGGGAGAGCGCTTGCGAAGAGACTTCGCGCCCAATCCAAAGCCTCCCAATGCGGAAGTTTTCCAGAACTGCGGTGAGTCCTCCAAGATGATCCTGATGCGCGTGCGTCAGCGCTACTACGTCCAACCGCTGAAAGCCGCGCGACCACAAATAGGGCGAGACCGCTTCCTCTCCAGGATCGATGCCAAAACCCGCTTCGCGGCCGGCGAAGCCGCCAAATGCGCCTCCGCCATCCACGAGCAACGTTCTGCCGCCAGGCGATACGACGAACAGCGAGTCGCCCTGTCCAACGTCGAGGACGCTCACTTCCAGTTTTCCTGAATCCCAGTGCGGCTTGAAGGGAAACACAGCAATCATCCATGCGCAGGCGACCCAGGCCAGAGCAAATCCGCGAACAACCGACATCGGTCGAAGAGGCCCGAGCCTCAAGCCAACAGCGAGCGCAAACGCAATCAGGAAGAAAAGCACTACCAACCATAAGGGAGGTCCAGGAATTCGGTAGCTCCACCGGGGCAAAACAGCGAACCACTTGACCACATGGATCAACAAAGCGGTGAGCCACGTTAGCGGAAGGGCCAGAAGTCGGCCGACGGAATGAAGCAACACGCCAATCGCGACGGTCAGGAAGCCGAGCGGGACCAGAATGCCAATCATTGGAACCGCCAGGAGGTTCACAAACGGCGCGGATAAGGAGATGCGATGAAAATCGCGGGCCATCAGCGGCATCATTCCCATTTGCAGAGTGATGGTGACAACCAGTAATTCCCAAGCGCGGAACATCAGCAACAGGCCGCCTGCCAAGCTATTCCCCACGGCTTTGCCAAGAGGCTCCGGCATGTGCGCGGCCATCCACCGCGCCAGAGAGCGAAGATCAATTCGAAACTGCGCCGCTCGCGGCTCATGCGCGGCATCCCTGGTGACGTCCTGCCATCCGCGGAGTGCCCCGACATAAGGTTGCGCGGTTTTTTCCAGCCACGGCACGGCTAGCCCGGCAATACAACCAATGGCGACGAACGTTAGCTGAAAGCTGGAGTCCCGCAGCGCGATTGGTTTGGCGATCAGCAAAATCAGCGCGGCGATTGCCGCGGAATTGAGCAATTCGAGACGTCGGAAGAAAAATCCACCCAACAGAACAATGGTGGTCATGATCGCCGCGCGCAGGATTGGCGGCCGTTCTTCCACGACCGCGACATAGCTAAACAGAAGCAACAAAGTGAACGGAATGGTCAGCGATCGCCGCAGCCGCAACTTTCTGCCGGCCCAGAAAAGAACGGCGGCAATGGCGCCGACATGCAGGCCTGCCACCACGAGCACGTGAAAAGCGCCGGTCTTCTGAAAATCGGTTGATTCGGCCCGGTCCACAAAACTGCGATCACCCAAAAGCATCGCGCGCAGAACGCCGGTTACGTGTGGGGATCCCTCGCTAAGCTTATCGATCTCTTCGCGAAATAAATGCCTTACTCGCGCAAGGCGAGCAGCCATTGAGCCGGGCGAAACGGCAACTCGTTCGATGAGTTGGGTCGAGCGCAACGTACCGACGAGATCGATGTTTTGTTGCGCCAGGTAAGCTCGCCGGTCAAATGCGCCTTCGTCCCGGAAGACCTGAGGAAACCTTGCTTCGGTCACCACGGACACTGCATCTCCGGCGTGAAGCTCCGGCAAAGCTGATTCCGATGGCTCCTCGGGACGCGGGGTGAAACTCAGGCGCAATCCGCCTTCCGCGGGTATTGGCGCCGCTTCGAACTCCACCGCCGTGAGGTCAATTTCCATGCCGATGCCCCAGGGCAACTTTGCGGGTTCGTCGCGCAGGCGGCCATGCCAGCGCAGTGGGGATTGCAAAGAGAGGCGCCCTTGTTCAACAAGAGAGCTGACGTGGTTTCCGGGCCGAGGCTGTTCGGCAACGCAGGTACCCAAGAATCCGAGCAACGACCAGGCCAGGAGAGAAACAGCGGCAGCAGGGATGAGGTGCCCAATTCGGAGGAGAAGAAATCCTGCAGAAATCAGAACCAAGGCGCCAATAAAACAACTCGAGAGAAGAGGAACAGAATCTGCGCGGGACACGACAGCCGGATGCAGGGCAACTGCGATGCCGCAAGCAAATGCCGCGGCAATCGCAACGGCCGGCAGCCTCATGGCGCTCGCCGCAACCTTACCAGGGTCTCGATGTGAAATGTCTGAGGGAACAGATCGAATAAATGCATTTCGGTAATTTCGTAGCGATGGCTCGGCGCAGGGATTTCTTTGGGCTTTCGCGGCGAATTCGTCAAAACGGCCAAATCGCGAGCAAGAGTGGATGGATCGCAGGAAAGGTATACGATTTCGTCCGCTCCGAGCTCTGCCAGATGCTTTGCCGCTTGCGCGCCCAGGCCAGCCCGCGGGGGATCAAGGACCACGAACTCCGGTCGCTCGTCCGTTTCTTTCAAGAACTCCTCCACATGTTCATTGTGAGAAGTGATTGCGACTCCAGCCAACTCGGCATTGGCACGCAGATCGCGTGTTGCAGCAAGATTTGCGTCTACGCTGACGACGTGTTGAAAGGTCTTCGCCAGGGGAATGGTAAAGAATCCGACGCCGGCAAATAAGTCCAGCGCGCGCGCGCCGCGTGCGCCGGCGGTCACGGTTCGCAGCAAATCTTCGATTAGAAAGCGGTTCACCTGAAAAAAGGAAAGATGACTGACACGATATTCGAATCCGCCCGTAGTGTGCGTCAGGTACCCCGGCCCGCTGAGCTCGAACTTGTTCGTCCGCTGGTCCAGGAGCAGCAGGCTCTCGATCTGAGGAAGCGCGGTTCGGAAAGCTGCCGCCAGCTCCGGGCCGGGTTTAGGGAATTTGTCAAACGCGACATTGAGAGCGATCTTCGTATCTTCGGAGTCTGCAAACGCCTCAATCTCCTGGACTCCGGCGGGCAGGACGCCGGATCGCGTCATATCCTGCAACTTCAAGAATGTTTGCGCGAGCAGCGGCGAAAGCACGGGGCATTCGTCGATCGGCAAGACGATGGAACTCTCAGGCAAGAAATAGCCCAGCGCGCGCGGCATCCCGCCGCGGACCGCCCACTGTGCGCGATTGCGGTAACCGTAAGGTTCGGCGGAGTGCTCGGCAATCCCGCCGCTCCAGGAAATGCCGCCGAGCCGGGAAAGCGTCTCTCGCAAGATTTCTTTCTTGAGCCGCAACTGTTCCAAGGCCGAAATATGCTGGTAGTGGCAGCCGCCACATCTTTGAAAATGAGGACACCGCGGTTTGCTACGCTCCTTCGAAGGCGAGGTGACTTCCAGAAGCTCCGCCCAGAGGAGCTTCTTCTGCTTCTTCTTTGTGACCGCGCGCACCTCCTCACCCGGCAGGACGTACGGCACAAAAACGGTGTTCCCTTCGGCGTGGGCCAAGCCGTCGCCTCCGTACACAAGCTTCTCAATCGATAATCTTAACTCATCCGGCATCAGAAGTCCTCGTCTCTTGGCCCGGCGCCGACGTGGAAAAGCAGATCCCTCCGCCTCGGCCCGCGGAAGACCTGCCTGCGGCAGGCAGGCCGCGGTCCGAGGGCCGGGATGACAGTTTGCGCGATTGCGATGCCCGACAGATCCGACGTCGACGAAGCTGTATTCCTCATCGTTGAAGTGAAGTGCCTACATCTGCGATTAGGACAAGTAAAAAAGGCTCAGGCGCGGCAGATGAAACTCTTCCAACAGCCTCTTCTGCAGGAACTGCCTTTCGACCATCGCCAGCTGCTCGGCCTTCATCTTCCGGCGGTAGGCGGCAAGCTGCGAATCCAGTTCACGCCGGAGTTTGAGCATCAACTCCTCGGGCGCATGGGCCGTCAGCAGCGAGTACAGTTTCTCGTCCAAGACTGTGAGCCGCCGCTCCAAATCCTCCAAATCCAAGGCGCCCGGCGATTCCAGCATGAGCGCGGCGTCCTCAACGGAATTCGCAATGTTTCCCAGTTTGGCGCTAAATTCAGATTCCCCTTGCAGATTCTTTTCGGCTCCATGTTTCAGTTGCATGACATTCCGGGAAAAGTAAGCTCGCAGCTCGTCGCGAGAAAAAGGCTCGCTTTGCTGCTTCCGCGGCGAACTGCTCGTCTTTCCTGCCGCGGCCTCCAGTTGCTCTTCCGCCGCCTCGAGCACTGCATCGGTGCAATACGCCAGGCTCTTTAGCGGTTTTCCCGCTCCGCGACGCGACCTTCCATAACTCTCGAACGCCCGATCAATCCCTTTCAGCACTGCTTCGAGGGGCACGCCCGCCTTCTGCCAAGCCTCCATAATCGCCCAATCGAGCGGCGACACCAGCAGGTGCGCTCCCCGCATCTTCCAGAAATGCTCTTCGATTTCCGTGAAGTAATTGAAATAGTTCCAGCCGTCCATTTTTTTGCAGGGAAGCGCGGATTGCAGTGGCCAATCCATCGCGGTGATTTGTAAGCCGCTCGTTTATCTTTGTGCTTTCCTTGCGGGAACTGACCTGACGCTCCCGCGCTCATCCGCCGCCGCGCCCCTGGCATGCTCTGCCGACTGATTTTTCTCCCAGATCAATCGCAAACCAGTAAGCGTCAAGAACTCATCGGTGTGCTCAATGTATTTCGAGCCTTTGGCAACCAGGCGCGCTTGCCCGCCTGTCGCCACAACCTTGGCATGCTCGCCCAGCTCTTTCTTCATGCGCGCGAGCATCCCGTCCACCATATCGACTGCGCCGAAATACAAACCGGCCTGCATGTGAGTAACAGTGTTTGTGCCTATCACTTTCCCCGGGTCCTTAATTTCCACGCGGGGCAGTTTCGCGGCTCGCGCAAACAACGCCTCCGCGGCGATCCCCAAGCCGGGTGCGATCACGCCTCCCAAATACTCTCCTTTCGCAGAAATCGCATCAAACGTAATCGCCGTTCCGAAGTCCACGACAATGCACGGCCCGCCATACTGGTGAAACGCCGCTACGGCATTCACAATGCGATCGGCTCCCACCTCTGCAGGGTTGTCCACCAGAACCGCCATGCCGGTTTTCACACCGATTTCCACAAAGAGAGCCTTTTTCCCAAGGTAAACGCGGGACATCTCTGCCAGCGTCCAGTTCACTGGCGGAACCACCGAGCTGATAATCACGCCGGTGATGGCGTCGCGGTCCAGTCCGGCAAGCGAAAAAAGATTTCGAGTCAGGACGCCGTATTCGTCCACCGTTTGCTCGCGGGCCGTGGTCAACCGCCAGTTGGCGATCAGTTCTTCGCCACGAAACACGCCCAGTACGGTGTTCGTGTTTCCCACGTCGATGGTCAGGAGCATCTAGCGGGCCTCCGCCACATCGCCGGCGATCACCGTGATCACGCGGCCGTCGTCGCGCTCCACTTGGAGCAATCCCTCCGGACCTAATCCCACTGTTGTGCCCAGGTAGCTCTCGGCGCCATTGGTTACGCGCACGCGCTTGCCGTGTGCGTAGCTGGAAAGCACTTCGAAGCGTTTCACCACGCTCGGTACGCCTTCGCGCACAAAACGATTGTAGTCGCTCTCAAATTCCCGCAGCAACCGCACGAGCAACTCCATGCGCGATTGCGGCTTGCCCGTTTCTTGACGCAGAGACGTTGCAAGATCGGCAAGTTCGCCAGGAAATCTCTCCTGATTCACATTTAGTCCGATGCCCACGATCACAAATCGCACGAGCCCCGGCTCGGCATGCATTTCCGTCAGAATGCCGCCTACTTTTTTGCCGCGAATCATTAAGTCATTTGGCCATTTCAAGTCTACGGCCAGCCCGGTCATGGCCTCCACCGCGGCGTGCGCGGAAAGGCCCGCCATCATGGTGAGCAGAGGAGCCTGTACCGGCGCCAGCTTTGGCCGCAGCAGCAAGGTTACGTAAATTCCCGCGGCGCGTTCCGAATGCCACGCGCGACCTGCGCGGCCTCGTCCCTCGCTTTGCTCTTCTGCCAGGACGATGGCCCCCTCCGCTTCACCGGCACGTCCCAGCTCGAATGCCACACGATTCGAGGAATCGGCTTTAAAAAAATGATAGATGCGTTTCCCGAAGAGGCTGCCCTTGAGCCGCTGTTTCAAAATGTCCGGCGTAAGAATGTCGGGAACCTTTTCGAGAAAGTACCCGCTGGCGGCCTGGCCCTTTACCTTTACGCCCAATTCGCGAAGACGCTCGACCCATCGCCACACCGTGGAGCGCGACACGCCGATTTCCCGCGCGATGCGCGCGCCGCTGATCACGATGGTGGCGTTTTCCGCCAGCAGGGTCAGCAGTCCGGCCACTCTCCGGTCGGTTGTTCCGGGCAAGGGTTCTTGTGTCATTGAGACTTGGTAGCGCCCGCGCGCGGTGCCTAAGCTTACGTTTCCTCGACGCTATCCACAAGCAGGCTCAAGTTCGCAGCGGGCGCAGAATGGGTCAGCATTCCCGAGGAAAGAAAATCTGCTCCGGCGTTCGCGTAGGCATGTGAATTCTCAAGTGTGATTCCGCCGGAGATTTCGATCACGCAATCGGCGCGCATTCCGCGCGCGATTTTCACGCACTCGGCGGCGCGCTCCGGTGTCATGTTATCGAGCAGCACCGATTCGGCGCCAGCTCCCAGGGCTTCGATCAGTTCGCGCTCGTCCCTAACTTCGATTTGTACCGTCAGTGGCGGCGGCCCGACGACTTCGGGGTCCAATCCCGCTGCATCGTACGCGCTCGCGGTGCGCGGCGGCGCCGCTTTAGGCGCCACATAGGTGTGAGCTTTGTCGAGTGCCGCCTTAATGCCTCCGGCCACAGCGATGTGGTTTTCCTTGAGCAGAATCGCGTCGTGGAGGCCAAAGCGGTGATTCATCCCACCGCCCATTTTCACCGCGTATTTTTCCAATACGCGCAATCCCGGTGTGGTTTTCCGAGTATCACGAATGCGCGTTTTCGTCGTGGCAAGTTGCTCAACGAATCGGCGCGTGAAGGTCGCGATTCCGCAGAGGTGGGACAGGAAATTCAGCGCCGTGCGTTCGCCAGTCAGAATCGCCGCGACGTTCCCTCGCATCTGCACCAGAGTCACGCCTGGTTCTACAAACGATCCATCGGCGTGAAGACAGTTGACCTCCATATCCGGGTCCAGCGTGCGAAAGACATTTTCCGCCAACGGCAGTCCCGCGCAGACGAGGGTCTGCCGCGAAAGGATGTGTGCGCGTGCCACGGCGTTGGGCGGAATCGTGGCTGCGGTGCTTGCATCACCAGGGCCGATATCTTCGGCCAGGGCGTTGCGTACGATCTTCTCGATTTCTTCCGAATGCCAGTTCACAATTTGCGTCCCAACTGGTTAGCTGCCGCGCTCGAGGTCTTCCAGCCGTTTGCGAAGTTTCTCTAGTTCGATTTTTTGTTGCGCCAGGGCCGCTTCCAGCCCCTTGATAATCTTTTCCGGCGCCCGGCTGCGAAAAGTCGGATCGCCGAGTTGCTTTTCTTTCGAGCCGATGGCCTTCTGCAATCCTTCGATCTCTTTCTTCAGCCGGGCCTTTTCGGCCGCAGGATCACCTGTGTCGGAATACTGCACGCGCACGTCAAACGTCGCCGTCGAACGCACTGTCCCGTTCTTCGCGTCAAACTGCTCTTTGGGCACGATGCGGAGTTCGGACAAGATTGCAAATCGTTCCAACGCCTGGCGATTGGCTTGAATCACGCGTCCTCGGTTCATTTCAGTCGTTGCAAATTCAGCGGATACTTTTTTCTTAGGGTCCAGCTTCAAATCCGCACGAATGGTACGCAGCGCGCCCACCACTTCTTGAATCTGCGCCGCGTCGTCAAGCGCGGCCGGGTTTTTCCACCGCGACTCCACTTCCGGAAAGCGGTCTAGCGCAATCGACTTGGCACCCTTTTCTTGCGGCAACTGGTGCCACAGTTCCTCGGTCAGAAAGGGCATGAACGGATGAAGCAGACGTAATGCGGCATCGAAAGCCGCAAACAGGTTCTTCCATGCCACGGTCGCGCGTTCGCGGTCGGAGCTTTGCAATTCCGGCTTCACCCATTCGATGTACCAGTCGCAGAAATCGCCCCAAAAGAATTGGTAAACACCCTGCGCGGCCTCGTGAAACCGGTAATTCGCCAGCGCGTCATTGGCCATTTCTATGGTTTCTGCAAGTCGCGCGAAAAGCCAGGCGTCCACCAGGGGGATTTCTCCGCTAGCCGCATAAGGCGCCTTGGCGCGAACTTCTGGGCTCGCCAGTTCTTCGAGCTTTGCTCCACCCTGTTCAAATTTGTCCAGATTCACGAACAAAAACCGGGCGGCGTTCCAGATTTTGTTCGCGAAATTTCGAGCGCTGGCCAACTTGTCATCCGAGAGAATAATGTCCGTGCCAGGCGCGGCCATCGACGCCAGGCAGAATCGCATCGCGTCCGTTCCGTATTGCTGGTTCAATGCAACGGGGTCGAGTCCCGTCCCCTTGGACTTGGACATTTTTTCGCCGCTACCCGTGCGCACGAGCGAGTGCAGATACACCGTGCGGAAGGGGACGTGTCCCGTGAAATGAATTCCCAGCATGATCATCCGTGCCACCCAGAAAAACAGAATGTCGTAGCCGGTAATCAGCAGCGTTGTCGGATAATACTTCTTGAAATCTTCCGTTTCGTCCGGCCAGCCCAGCGTCGAAAACGGCCACAATCCCGAGCTGAACCACGTATCCAGAACGTCCGGGTCCTGTTCGAGATGAGTCGATCCACACGTCGCGCACTTCACTGGAGTCTCACGCGCCACAGTCACATGATTATGTTCCTTGCAATACCACGCGGGAATCCGGTGGCCCCACCAGAGCTGTCGCGACAGCGTCCAGTCGCGGATGTTTCTCATCCAGTTGAAGTATTCTTCACGGCGATTTTCCGGCACCATCAGAATCTCGCCACGCTCGACCGCGGCAAGAGCCGGCTCTGCCAGCGGCTTCATCTTGCAGAACCATTGCGTGGAAATGCGCGGCTCGACAATCGTCTTGCTGCGCTCGCAAATACCGATGGCGTTCGTGTGCTCGGTGATCTTCTCCAGCAATCCCCGGGCTTGCAAATCTGCCACTATCTTTTTGCGCGCTTCAAATCGGTCCAGGCCCGCATACGCGCCCGCATTCGCATTCATGTGCGCGTCGTCGGTCATCACGTCGATTTCGGCGAGTCTGTGCCGCTTCCCGACTTCGAAGTCGTTCGGATCATGTGCCGGCGTTATTTTCACCGCGCCGGTACCAAATTCGCGGTCCACCATTTCGTCCGCGATGATGGGAATCTCGCGCTTCATCAGCGGCAGCAGCGCCGCCTTCCCAAGCAAGTGTTTGTAGCGCTCGTCCTCTGGATGCACGGCCACGGCGGTATCGCCAAGCATCGTCTCTGGCCGCGTCGTAGCCACAACCAGGAACTCGTTTGTCCCGACGACCGGATACTTGATGTGCCACAAGTGCCCTTGCCGCTCCTCATGCGCCACTTCCAGATCGCTCAGCACCGTGAGGCATATCGGGCACCAGTTCACCAGGCGCGTTTCCCGGTAGATCAGGCCCTCTTCATACAGCCGCACAAAGACTTCACGCACTTTGCGGGACATTTCCGGGGATAAGGTGAATCTTTCCCTTGACCAATCGCAGCTTTCGCCGATTCCTCGCATCTGCTCGGTAATCTGTCCGCCGGCTTCTTCTTTCCACTTCCAGACCTGCTTCTCAAATTCCTCGCGCCCCAGCTTCTGGTAATTGATCCCTTGATCGGCCAGATACTTCACCACCACGCGCTGCGTCGAGATGCCTGCATGATCGGTTCCGGGCAAGTAGAGTGCGTTGTAACCGCGCATGCGGTGCCAGCGCGTCAAGATGTCGATTTCCGTGTGTTCCAGCATGTGACCAATGTGGAGCGAGCCGGTCACGTTCGGCGGCGGAATGACGATAGAAAACACTGGCCCAGGTGCATGAGCATCAGCCCGGAACAGAGCTTCTTTTACCCAGAATTCTGCCCAGCGCGGTTCGATCTGCTTTGGTTCGTAGGCTTTGGCGATCTCGCGGGCCATCCGCTTCGTTTCTCCTGGAATCCTGCTGCGCGGCTGATTCCCGCGCATTATTTCTGTTTCAGATTAATCTTCGACTATACGGGGGCAAAAGCAGCTCCGTCAATTCGACGCATTCTGAACCTCTCCCGTACAAACTGGTTTGTTCCGAAGAAAGGAGTGGGGGGAACTACGGCTTCTTGGACTTCAGCTCATCCTTGACCATGGCTTCCACGACGGGCTTCAGGATTTCCCGAGTCACGGCCTGCAGCACTTCAGGACTCATCTTGGCCAAGACTCTTGCAACCAAATCGTCCGTGTCCGGAGTGGCCGTCGGTTTAGGCGCCTCGGTGGCTTCATTCTGCGCAACGAATCCCGCCCCGCCCGAAACCTCCGGTGCCGTCGGGCGCCTCGTGTCTTCGGTCACCTGAGCTGTCTCTTCGCGGATGGCTTCCATCGCTGCTGGAGGAACCGCAGCCTCTTCGATCACAGATTTCGTTTCCTGGCTTACCACTTCCATCAGCTTTTCTGCCGTGGGCGGCGCAACGGTCTTGTTGGATTCTGCGGGTGCGTCCCACGCAGATGCCAGTTCGTTGGCCTTCTTGATTTCCGCATCCCACGGACTGGAGGAAACGGAGAACCAGGCGCCCCTTGTCTCTGCTTGCTTCTGGTCGGTAGCCGGCGGCTCTGGATTCGTGCTCGGCGCGCGTTCCTCAACCACCGCGGCCGTTTTCGCCGAGCCCATCTCGCTCGAAGCGGTCGAAGCCGTGCTCGGCCAAGCTTCCGTAATGAATGGTTTGCTCGAAGCGGGAGTTGCCTCTTGTACTACCGGTGAAGGCGTTGGTGTCTCTACCCGATTGCTCGCTGCGGGCGCGGTGGTCACCAGTTCCGGTGTTTCTTCCTCAGGCTCCCAGGTGTTGCGCGATTTGCTTGCGGCAATTTGCTCGAATCCTCCCGCGCGCCAATTACTACTGCTGCTTTTGGATTTCGTGCTCTTTGCTGCGGGAGCTTCCGCCTCTTGATCCTGGCCATCAGGTCTCCACGCTGCCGGCTCTTCTTCTTCCTCTTCGGCCGTTTCTTCCTCGTCCTTGGCGTGCCAATCGCGCTCCATGGCAAATTCCGGCGGCGGCGCCTGCGAAACAAAGCTCTCTTCTTCCGCTGCTTCCTGCGTGGGTGATTCCAAGAGGCTACCGAACGCGACTGGCTGCGACCCCGAATCAATGCGGACCGGTGGAGGAGGCGCCGGCACTTCGTCCACGAAGCTCTGAGCCTCGATCGGAGCGACGCTGCTTTCAGGGAGAGGCGGCGCCGGGATCGCGCCTCCCTTTGGCATGCCCGCGCCCACTGGCGTCAGCATGTCAGGGACTCGCGGAGCTTCGACGTCTGGCGCTTTCCCTGTCGCGGGAGTGTCATGCCCTACACCGGCGCGCTGCAAGGCCGACTTGACCATCGAGATGAGCGGATCGGGCGGGATAAAGGGCTTCTTCAACACTCCGTCCGCACCCACTCGTTGCGCTTCCTGTTCATCGAGCGGATCAAACGCGCCCACAAGAAGAATTACGGGGATATGCGATAAGCCGGAATCGGTTTTCACATACTGGCAGACTTCATAGCCGTTTCTGACGGGCATGAACACGTCGGCAAGCACCAAGTCCGGACGCACATCGGAGATTTTCCGCACGGCCGCCTCGCCATTTCCAACGGCAACGACGTCGATGCCCTGATCCTTCAGCGCAAGGCCGACCATTTTCTGGATGTTGCTGTTATCGTCCGCAACCAGAATCTTTGGCACCTAACGCCCTCCGGCGATACTGCACCTGCGCGCACTCCTACCAGCGCAAAACGGCCACGCGAGTGCGATGTCTCATTCCATTGGAGCATTGGCAAAGGTTGGCGTCAATCGCAACGGGAAAGTTGTGTGTCGCAAGTCAATACTGCATTTTGGCCGTGGAACCAGGCGCAGTCCGTAAAAACAACAGGGGTGCGACCTTATTTGCCGCACCCTGCGTTTTCAATCCGAATTTTGTTAAAGAGGATGTTCTTACCAGGGAATAATCTTTTTCAGCCCCTTCTTTTTCTTGCTGCTGGACTCCTTCTTACTGTTCTTATCATCGCTATTGCCGGCCTGGCTGTTGGACTGGTCTGCCGGGGCAGCCGAGTCGGTCTTCGATCCATCAGCAGGTTGGCCCGCGCCGGTGGCCGCGGCATCCGTTTTCGCGGCAGGATCTGCAGTTCCGGTTGTTCCTGCCGCGGCGTCCGGTTTTGCAGGCGCATCGGGGCCCGGCGCGTCGCTCTTTGGCGTTGCATTCGCCGGAGTTTCAGGCTTTGGTTCGCTTCCCTCTGCCGCGGGAGCTACGCTTTCCGCTCCTTCTGTCGTTCCTCCGGGCGTTCCCGGTGAAACCGTAGCCACAATTCCCGATCCCGTTCCGCCAATGCGGGATTGATTTCCGCCCGTCAGAATGTCGATGCCCGCATCACTGTCGGATTCCGGAGTCATCGTTGGAGTCCCGGTTTTCGCCGCCGCAATAAGCTCTCCTCTCGGCTTGTTCGTTACGATCGACAACGGCTTTTTGACGAACGAATCATGACTTCGAGGCGCATTCTTCTCAGCGGTCATCCAAGCTACCGCCTTCGGATCCGGTTGCGGTACGGGAGCCTTTAGCGCTCTCAGCTTATCCTTCGCTTGGGGAACCAACGGGGAAAGCGGGTAGTCCCGGACGATCTTTGCGTAGTAGGGCGCTGAGAGCTCTTTCTTTTCTGTGCCTTCCCAAATGCTTCCCAGCATCCACAGCGCACGGTCCGACTTGCTGTAGAGCGGGTAGCGGTTCACCAGTCCCGCCAATCGAGAAGCCGCCGCCCTCTTGTCGCCTCGGGTGTAGTAATAGAAATAACCGATCCGAAAGTCACCCTCTGCCAGTATTTCCTGCACTTCGCGCAAATGCTGCTCGGCCTTGGGAACCAGCGGGTCATTCGGATACTTTTGCAAAAACGTTTGGAAGGCGTCTTCCGCTTCGCGCGCTTGGGACCGGTCGCGATCCGGCTTTTCAATTTGGCGGTAATGTGCCATGGCGACTTGCAGTTGCGCGTAGGCGGCTTTTGGCAGCATCGGGAAAAACACACCGAAATCCAGATATGCCTGAATCGCCTGCGTGGTGTTGGCCGTCCCGCCTTCCTTGAAGTAGGAATCGGCAATCGCCAGCTTGGCGTCCGCGAGGTATTCGCTGTCGGGGTAGGTATTGATCAGCGTTTGCATGTTGAGCCGGCCCACTTCGTGCCGGCCGTGCTTGATGTCCTCCAGGGCCTTGCTATAAAGGAGTTTGTCCGGCTCAGCAGTGTTGTCCGCGCTGGTCGATTTATTGACTTTTTTCTTCTTGTGAAAAGGAAATTGTGCTTCGCTCGGCGCGGCGCTAAGAAGTAACAACCCACACGCGGCCAGGATCGTCAACCATTTCGTGCAAATCCCTGAAAAGTTAGTGCGCAAACCCCACCTCTCCTGCTAAACGTAAAAGGCCCTCAGCCGTTTGTGAGGCTATATCGCTCTCTTTTGGCCCCGTTATCGAGGCCTCCATTATACCCTGAACGAAAGGACAGGCTGAACTACATCTTTGCCCACTCGGGCAGGCTCCCGCCGCGTCGTCCTTCTGGCTCTGATGCCGATGCTACCCACGGGTTGCTTGGCCCTGCTTCCCGTTTTGCCCGTCGCATCTTCAAATCTTGAATCTTGCAGCGGCCCTTCCCCGTGCCGTCAATCTTGTGGAATTTTCGTGGACTCTTGATAGTCTAGTAGTAGATGGCGCAGGCGTTCCGCGCCCGGATCGCGCGCGTGCCGTGGGGAAGTTGCCTTGAAGCGTGCCCTAATCGTCGGTCTCGTGCTGGTTGCTGCGGTGGCCGCCCCTCCTGTCGCGCATCAAATGCGCAAAAATCAAATAGCCCACATGTCCCTCGGCGTCGGCGACCGCGCGCCTGATTTCACGCTGCTCACCGACGAGTGGAAAACCGTTAAGCTCAGCGACTACCGCGGAAAGAAAAATGTCTTCCTTGCGGTTTACGTGCTCGCTTTCTCAGAAGGTTGTACCAAGCAAATGCGCGCCGTCCAGGCCGGGATCGACTCCGGGCGCATCCCCACGTCCGACACCGAAGTGTTTGGCGTCAGTCTGGATAGCCCCGCCGCCAACGCCGCCTTCGCGGAGCAGAACGGCCTGCACTTTCCGCTCCTCAGCGACATGAACCACAAGATGCTCACGTCCTACGGCATCCTGAAAACCTATAGCGTCGAAAACGAAGACTACCAGTGGGCTCTCCGCGCCAACATCGTCATCGACAAGCAGGGCATCATTCGCCTCATCGACGAAGGCGACAACGCCGTCGACCCTAACACCGCCCTCACGCTCTGCACTACGTTGCACAAACAGCCCTCCACCGACTAGCGGGCTGCTGCCGTGCTATCATCCGGTTGCGAGGCCGTCCGCGTATGAAGTCCCTGGTCGCGCTTTTTATCCTCCTTCTATTCCCCTTTGCCTCTTCATCTGAACAATCAAAATCGTTTCGCGATCTCCAATGGAAGTTCCCTCGCGTGCGCACTGCTGCGGCAGACAAAGACGGGTTGCTCCGCGAAAGATTCCAGGCTAAGGGGCTGCCCTATCCGCCGCATGCCATTCTGTTTCGCGCCTTCAAGAAAGAAGCCTCCCTTGAACTGTGGGCCACGGGCACCGAAAACCAGCCTTTCGTCCTTGTCCACGAATACCGAATCTGCATTTCCTCGGGAGTACTAGGTCCAAAGCGAAGGTTTGGCGACGAACAAGTCCCCGAAGGTTTCTACGAGCTCGACTGGTTCAATCCGCAAAGCAATTTCTACTTGAGCATGCATATCAGCTATCCGAATGCCTCGGACCGCATCCTTGGGTTTCGCCAAAATCTGGGAGGTGACATTTTTCTTCATGGCGATTGTGCTTCTATCGGCTGCATTCCCATCACGGATGATGGCATCAAGGAGGTCTATTGGCTGGCTGTCCTCGTTCACAGCCAGGGCCAGAAGCACTTGCCCATTCAAATCTTTCCCGCGCGGCTCACCGAGGACGGTCTGAAATCGCTGGTCGGCACTCATCCTAATCAGCCTGCACTGATTTCATTTTGGCGCAATCTCAGGGAAGGCTACGACGCTTTTGAGAATGCACATCGCTTACAGCACATCACCACGCGGGGCGACGGCACTTACATTTTCTCTCAGAGGTAGGCGGCGAAAAAGCTCTCGAGGCTAATTCTAAGTACCGGTCGCGGTAAAGGCTTCTTTCGCGGCGTTGTCGTATAGGTGCAAGAGCTGCGAGGCGCGTTTCAACAGGTCCGAGGGCATGTCCCCGGGCTGGTAGTCGACCCAGCCCGTTGTGTAGGCCAGCGAAATCTTCTTCCCGGCGCACTCCAAATCCATGGACCCCATGCGGTTCAATACCTGGCTCACTTCGCCAAGATTGCATTTTGGAAGGATCAATACGAAATCTTCGTTGGAAAGCCGCACGGCGTAGTCCGACCCTCGGCTCACTTCCTTCAGCCGCCTGGCAAATTCTTTCAGTGCCTGGTCCACCGCGGTGTTTCCAAATCGCCGGTTCAGGTCTGCCAAGTCCTCTAGGTGCACGGTCGCCAGGCTCAGCGCCGAGTGCTGCCGCTTGGCGCGGGCAATTTCCTTCCCCAGATGGAGCAACGCAGACGTTCGCGTCAGCAGCCCGGTCGCCGGATCCATCCCCGAAGGATCGTTAAGCTCAGCCGCGCTGTCTGCGGATTGGGCGCTCGGCCCTTCCGCGCGTCTTCGCGCGCGCCGGAACGACCACTGCCGGTACACCATCCAGCCGTTGAACAACAGCACCAGGCACAAAATCCCCCAACGTGCCTGTTCCGGGCGTATTTCGTAGAAATGTTCGCGTTGCTGGAATAATCGAGGGAGAGATGCCAGCAGGACCCCAGCTCCAGAAAGCGCGGTTACGGTCAGTGCGGAAAACCACAGCCACCACTCGCGCCGCCCGAGCCGCTTCAGGTCGAGTTCTCCAGACTGTGCAAAGTAACTCGATGGGCCTTGCAGCGACGAGGACTTAGCCCCGAGGCTCACGCGATTTCCGAGAGTGGACGCAGTAGTTCTGTCAGGCCGGCCAAACATAACCTTAATTTAGGCCGCTGCTGCAAATGGAGGCAAACGGAAAAAAGTACAGGCCCGTTCAACCCAGGAACCTGCCCGAAAGGACTGCCTGGAAACGCGAAAGAGCACAGACCGCAGGATGTGGAGCTGCGGACGGCCTCGGAAGGCCGTCCCTACAGTGTTTTTTCAGGCCTTGCTTGGCAATTTGCCAGACCTGGTCCAGTCTTCCGTTTGGGGGTACAGCTCGAGCCCAATGACATGCGAGCCATCGGTCCGAGTTTCGCAGTGGGCCACGCGGGCGCGGGAAGGCAAGCTTCCGCGAATCGGCTGGACGATGAGGTTTTGGTTCGTGTCCCACTGGCTTTTCGTTAGCACTCGCGCGCCGTGGCAGCTCACATCGATCGTGGAAGTGATTTCAAAGAGGCCTGTAGAAGGATCAGAGAGCTTCACAAACATCTTCAAAGAGATGCGATTTTCCGCCCGGCGCAGAAGGGGATCGCTCACGAACGGCTTCCTGCACGACTGAAATGTTTAGGGGAAGATCAGGCTGGTCGCTACGATGCGATGTTCTTTCGCATGGAAGCGAGCGTCAATGGTACTAAGGTACGGTCGAGGCCTAGCGCGTCTGTAACGACGATAGCGCCCGCTCTTTCATGAGCGCGAAGAATACCGGGACCAGAATCAAGACGTGAATGGTCGAAGTGATCATGCCGCCGACAATCGGAGCTGCGATCGGCTTCATGACGTCCGAGCCGATTCCGGTCTCCCACAGTATAGGAATCAGGCTTGCCAGCACGGCGGTCACGGTCATGAGTTTCGGCCTCAGCCGCTGCACAGCGCCCTCGATAGTGGCCGCTTCGATGTCAGCGTGGGTCAGCGGAACGCCGGAAGCGATCCTCTTGTCCAGCGATTCATGCAGGTAAACCACCATGACCACGCCGGTTTCCACTGCAATTCCGAACAGAGCGATGTAACCGACCCAAACCGCCACACTGAAGTTGTAGCCCAGCCAATACTGAAGGATCAGACCGCCCGTCATCGCATAAAACGTGGGGAAGATAAGCACTGCAGATTCTACGGCGGAATGAAAAATCATGTAGAGGAGGATAAAAATCACAAAGAAGACGACCGGCACGATGATTTTCAGTCTCGCTTTGGCGCGCAGCTCGAACTCATACTCCCCGGACCATTTGTAGGTGTAGCCCGGTGGCAATTTCAATTTGTCGCGCAGCAAACGGTCCGCCTTGTTCACGAAGCCACCGTAATCTTTCGTTGCCAAGTCGAGATATACGTAACCTGTTAGCAGACCTTCTTCATCGCGAATCATTGCCGGCCCGCGGCTGAAGTAGACCTTGGCCACTTCGGCGATGGGAATCTGCGCGCCGGCGGGAGTGGCAATGACCACGCGCTTGAGTTGCTCGATGTCGTCGCGAAAATCGCGGTTGTAGCGCACGTTGATGGGGTAGCGCTCACGCCCTTCGACATTCTCGGAAATGTTTTCTCCGCCGATGCCCGAGGTCACCGCGCGTTGCACATCCGCGACCGTGAGTCCGTAGCGCGCCGCTTCGAATCGATTCACTTCCACATTGATGTAGAAGCCTTCCGCGACGCGCTCCGCGAATACCGAACGCAACTCGGGGATGGCGCCCAGAATTTGCTGCAACTGCGCGCCGGCCTGCTGGATACCCTGGACATTGGGACCTTGAATCTTCAGCCCCACCGGAGTCTTGATGCCTGTCAATTCCATGTCCAGCCGGTTTTGCACGGGCATGGTCCATGTGTTGGTGAGGCCGGGGAATTGCAGCTTTTCGTCCATTTCGCGAATCAATTTTTCATAGGTCATGCCCGAGCGCCACTGTTCGCGCGGTTTGAGCATGATCGTCGTGTCGTACATGTCGAGAGGCGCGTTGTCGGTTGGGCTGTCGGAGCGGCCGACGGCACCGAATACGTTTTCGACTTCTGGAATGGACCGGATGACGCGGTCCTGTTGCTGGAGCAACGCGGAAGCTTGCGTGATGGAGATTCCCGGAAGGGCGGTTGGCATGTAAAGGGAAGATCCTTCGTAGAGTGGCGGCATAAACTGGCTGCCGATCCGCCAAGCCAGCGGGGCGGTAACTACCAAGAAAATCAGATTGAGGAGCAAGGTCGTTTTGCGGTATCGCAGGCAGAGACGCAAAACGGGGAGGTACAGGCGCTGCGTCCAGGCGGAAAAGGGGTTTTCCGATTCTGGGCAGAGATGGCCGCGGATGAAAATCAACATCAGCACGGGAACGAGCGTGATGGCGAGGATCGAGGAAAAGGCCACCGAAAGCGTCTTAGTCCAAGCCAGCGGCCGGAACATTCTCCCCTCTTGCGCTTCCAGGAGAAACACCGGAAGGAACGAAACCAGAATGATCAACAGCGAAAAGAAAATTGCCGGTCCGACCTGTTTCGCGGCGCCGAGCAGAATGCTCCGCCTTTCGCTCTCGGTCAGCGCCTTTCCCGCCGCCCCTGGCGAGGCCGCATGTTCGGACAAATGGCGGTAACCGTTTTCCACCATGACAATCGCGGCATCAATCAGCACGCCGATGGCGAGTGCCAGTCCACCGAGCGACATAATGTTCGAGCTCACGTTGAGGAAATACATGGGAATGAAAGACGCCAGCACGGCGATCGGTAGGGTGAGAATTGGGATCAGCGCCGAGCGGAAGTGAAACAGGAAGCCGACCGTCACGATGGAGACGATGATCGCCTCTTCCAGCAAGTCGCGTTGCAGCGTTTCGATTGACGCCTGGATCAGTCCTGACCGGTCATAGCCGGAAACAATCTCGACGCCTGCGGGAAGCGACGGTTTGATTTCCGCGAGCTTCTTCTTTACGCCATCAATCACCTTCAGCGCATTCATCCCGTAGCGCATGACGATGATTCCGCCGACGGTTTCACCCTGGCCGTTCCACTCGGCGACGCCCTGGCGGATATCGGGGCCGAATGTGACGGTTCCCAGGTCGCGCACCAGCACCGGCGTGCCGTTTTTCGTAGCGACAGGCACGACTTCGAGATCCTGCAGCGAACGCAGGTAGCCAAGTCCCCGAATCATGTATTGCGCGCCGCCCATTTCCAGCACGCGCCCGCCAACTTCGTTGGTGCTGTTGCGAACCTGGTCGATCACCATCGAAAGCGGGATGTTGTAAGCGCGGAGTTTATTCGGGTCGAGATTCACCTGGTATTGCTTAACAAATCCGCCGATAGACGCGACTTCCGAGACACCGGTGACGGTCTCGAGTTGATAGCGCAGAAACCAATCCTGGAGGCTGCGCAAATCCGCAAGGCTGTGCTGGTGCGAGCGGTCAATCACCGCGTATTGGTACACCCATCCTGCTCCCGTGGCGTCGGGGCCAATCATCGGCGATACGTTTTTCGGCAATACGCCCTGAAGCTGCTGGATGTATTCGAGCACGCGCGAGCGCGCCCAATACAGGTCAGTCCCGTCTTCGAAAACCACGAAAATGTACGAATCCCCGAACATGGTTTGCGCCCGCACGGCCTTGACGTGCGGAGCGGCAAGCAACGTGGTGACGATGGGATACGTCACCTGGTCTTCGATGATATTCGGCGGTTCGCCTTCCCACGGAATGTGGACAATTACTTGCACGTCGGAAATGTCGGGAAGGGCATCCAGCGGAATGTTCCTCAGTGACCAGATTCCGGCAAGAACAAGCAGGAGTGTTCCCGTGAAAACCAGAAATCGATTGTCTGCGCACCAATCAATCACGCGGGAGATCATGGCTACATTCCCCCTTCCGCTTGGAGGCGCAGTTGTTTGCTAGCGACCGCGGCGCCGTTCTTCGTAGCTGTGACGGTGATTTGCCACGTGCCGCCGCTCTCAAGGTTCGCTTGCCCTTCGTAAATCCCCCCGTTCTTCTCGTGAAGCTGCGTCAGTACATTCATCGCCGGCATGCTCATTTCCGCCATCCCCGGCATGTAGCTGCGAACCGTCACTTGCGCGCCAGTGACAGGAGCGCCGTCGGGGCCTGTTAGCTTCACGCGATACAGGTTGGAGCCTTTGTGGGGCGGCGACGGTTCGGTCGACAGTTCCACTTGCGCCGTAGCGGCCGCCTCCGGGGCATTCATTGCTGCGGCAGCGCCAACCCCCGGCAGAGGTGGAGCAAAGGATCCGATGGCAGCCTGTAGTTGACTCTCGGAATCGATGAGGAAATTTGCCGAGGTAACGATGCGCTCGCCGGCCTTTAGCCCCTTGAGGATGATGTATTCATCGCCCGCCTGTGCGCCCACCTGTACTTCCCGGGGTTCCAAATAACCGGCGCCGCGGTCCACGAACACGATTTGCCGGGTCCCGGATTGCAGAACTCCGCTAGCCGGAATAACCAGCTGATTGCCGAGGGGCACCTTCAGGACTACGTTCACGTACATGCCCGGCTTGAGCGAGAGATTGGGATTTGGAAACACCAGCCGCGCGCGCGCCGTGCGGGTAGTCATGTCCACGTCCGGATAGATGAAATCCACGCGTCCGAGAAACACACGACCAGGATAAGAGTCCAACGTAAGAGTTGCGGGCGCGCCCACGTGGACACGGCTCAAGTCGTTCTGCAAAACCTGAGCAAACATCCACACGTTGGACAAATCCGCGATCGTGTAAATGTGAGTGTCCGGCTGGACCATTTGATTGGGCAGGGCGTTTCGCTCGGTGATAAAGCCAGAGACCGGAGAATCAATTTCCAGTGGATCGGAAATCTCGCCGGTGGATTCGAGCCGCGCGATCTCCCGCTGGGGAATATTCCATTGCTCCAGCCGCTCCTTCGACGAGTCGAGCAGGGACGCGACGCCAGTGGCCACGCCGGGCACTGTGCTTTTGGAAAGATTCTCAGCATTCCTTTTCGCGACCAGGTATTCGCGCTCGGCGGCGATTAGTTCCGGGCTATGCAGCGTAAAGAGCCGCTGATTCTTTCGCACATATTGGTAGGTTGCATCCGCGAACACCTGTTCGATGTGCCCGGAGACGCGAGTCTGAACATAGGACAGCCGCGTCTCGTCGATAGCGACTGTGCCCGTGGTTCGAATCTCATCTTCGACGGGCTTGCGTTCCACTGTTCCAAACTTCACGCCGATGGATTGCAGCCGCTCTGCGGAAAGTTGTATCGGGGCGAGAGGAGTTTCCGCGGGAGCAGGCGCCGTGTTGGCCGCACTGTTGGGAGCCGGTTGCGCCGAGGAGGATCCCGCTGGCTCAGCCGCTTGCCGCGATCCCGAATGGCGTCGCGAGCTCCACCACCATCCGGCTAGCACGCCAACAAAAATAATGTTCACGATCAACGCCAGAAAAAACGCATTTCGATAATTCCTCATGATCCTGCTCCTGACCTGCGACTCTCAGCGCAGCGACAATCCCGTGATTTGCTCCATTTGTGCTACAGCCGTCTCGTGTTCTGCGAGTGTCTGCCAGTACTGTTCGTCGAGTTTCAGCACATCGAGAAACGAAGCCAGCAGCGCCTGAAAATCCTGA
>CAZGBQ010000002.1:21477-25082 GCA_964524045.1 uncultured Acidobacteriaceae bacterium | reverse complement strand
TTCGTCGAGTTTCAGCACATCGAGAAACGAAGCCAGCAGCGCCTGAAAATCCTGACGGTTCGATTGATACGCAGCCATTCCGGCTTGCAGTTCCGCCCGCGCTTGGGGAATCAATCCTTCGCGGTAAATCTTGAGGAGTTCGGCAGACTTTTCCGCGCTCAAGAATTGCTGCCGAAGCTGAAAGGAGACTTGCTGTGTCTGCACTTCCTGGTCACTGACGGCGCGGTTTCGCTCCGCTTCCGCCTGCGCCACTTCTGGTTGCTGCTTCCGGCTTCGATAGATCGGGATTCGAACGCCAAGCGTCACCGAGTAGTAGGCACGGAACTGCGTCGGGTCCGTTCGCTGCCACATGTATTGCAGATTGAAATCCGGGTAGAAGTCCTTTTTGGCGGCATCCACTTGCAGGCGCTGCTTCTCAACCATTTTCTGCGCGCCTCCGATTTCCGGATTGCTCGCCTGCGCTGCAGCTAGTAGTTGGTCGTACGTATTCGTCAATGCGGCTTCCGAAATCTCGGAGGTCACCATGTCGGGAGACGACTGCGCGCGGTTGAGCAGGTGCTTGAGCTCGGCTTGAACTTTCCCCGCTTCGAGCCGCGTCATGGTGATTTCCCTCAGCAGCTTGGTCTGCTCGAGTTGCGCCTGCAGAATCTCCTGCTGATTGCCCATGCCGTTTCGATAGCGGGCCTCCGCCGCCTGCTCGACTTGCCCCAGCAGCTGGCCGTTCTCTGCGAGGATGGTTTGCCTTTTCGCCAGATAGCCCAGCTGGAAGTAAGCCATTTTGAGTTCTGCCACGATGGCTCTGCGAAGGGATTCGATTTTTTGTTGAGCTACCTCGACATCTTTCTTCGCAATTTCGCCGCGCAGCCGCAGTTTCCCGGGGTAAGGAAAGTCCTGCGAAACGCCAAAGCCGATGTAGGCGAAATCGCTATTGGTGTAGCCCGAAAACGGCCGCGGGCTGCCCACGCTGACGTGCTGCAAAACAAATTGAGGGTCGGGCAGCGTGGACATTTGAGTGGGGACCTGCTTTGCCGCATCCCACTCGTGTCGGGCCGCCTGGATCTGCGGATTATTTCGCTCGGCCTCCGCGATCAGGTCGTCGAGGTTCACGGCCTGATTGGCGGGCGGCGCTTCCTGCGCTCGTAAATTCGGACTCAGGAACACCCATAGGGCGCTTGCGAAAATTACAGTTGAACGGAGCTGCATAAACGGTCCTTTCCCGATCCCGTGGCATCCACTTGTCGCGTTCAAGGCGCATGAAACGGCTTAAAACGGCTGCTCAAACAGACGGAGACACACCGGCGCTGCAAGAGCCGATCAGGACAGGTTCAGATCAGGAAGGTACAGAGAAGCGAATTAAGAGAAGGAGGAGAGAAATCCTGGGCAATGGAGACCGGCGCGGTACGTTGCGAAGACGGCAAATCGCCATCGCTCAGTTCAAGACTTGCGATACTGATCGCCGGGGAATAATCGCCGGTTTTTTGCTGCGCTTCTGGAACCGGCGCCTTCGAAACAAAACAGCACGAAGCTTTGGAGGCCGCGTTGAGCTGCGGCCCATTCCCACCCATGTCCATCTTGTCGCAGACGGGCTGAGTTTCGGGCGTTTTGCACTCCGCGATTTGGGAAGTAAGCAGCGCGCAGGCGGAAAGAGGGACAGGCCCCATTCCCACCAAGCCAAGCACCAAACCGAGAATCAATAGACGCCGCATCAAAATCAGTCTACCACACCTGCTTCTTACAAGCTGAAATTGCAAGAATTTGTGCGCCTCGCACCGAACTATCGCCCTTCAAATCGCAGGACACAGTGAATTCGATCACGGCTGCATGTGACCGCAATCACGCGGGGGAGAGGAACCATGCGGAACAAAGAATCTCCTTGACTCTGGACTATACTCCAAGGTGTACGTTCCCGAGAGGAGACAGTGCCATGCAAATAGGCATTGTGGCCAAGAAGGTTGGGCTTAGCGTTGACGCGATTCGCTTCTACGAGCGCAACGCGCTGTTACCGCGAGCCGCGAGGTCAGAAGGCGGGTATCGCCAATACGGTGAAGGCGATGTCGAGACACTCGCTTTTATCCGCCGGGCACAGCGTCTTGGCTTCAAGCTCAGCGAAATCCGCGGGCTCTTAAATTTAAGGGGAAGCCGCTTGCAGCCCTGTTCCCCCGTGCGACGCAAGTTGCAAACGAAGCTCGCCGACGTGCGGCAAAAGCTTGCGGACCTGCAGAGAATCGAGCACGAACTGCGCGTAGCCCTTCGCGGTTGCGACAGAGAGCTGCGGAAACAGAATGCGCACTGCCCGATCTTGCGAAATAGAAACGAGAGGAACCGGAGCAGGCCAAATGAAAATTGAAGTGTTGTATGTGGCGGAGTGTCCCTCACATCCCGCTGCTGTGGAAATGGTGAAAGACGTTTTGCTGGCCGAAGGCGTTGCGGCTAACGTCGAGGAAGTGCTGGTTGAAGATCTACACAGCGCGCGCCGGCTTGGGTTCCGTGGATCGCCAACCATCCGAGTCAATGGGCGCGATGTTGCTGGTCCGTCCCCGTCACCAGAAGGGTTCGCTCTGAGCTGCCGGTTGTATCCGGGTTCGAGTCAGGTCGGTGTGCCGCCCGTTGAAATGGTTCGCCGCGCGGTCTTGCAAGCCCGCGAAGGGGCGGGGCGGATAAGCAAGGAGTAGGCCGATGAAACAAGCGACTGGCGTTTCCGCGTCGTTGAGCGCGATCTTCAGCACCCTCGCGACTCTCGGTTGCTGCCTTCCGCTGAGTTTTGGCGCTGCTCTGGGTGCGAGCACCGCGAGCATCTTTCTCTACAGGCAGCGCCTGTGGCTCTTGATTTTTTCCGTCGCGCTGATTGGCCTGGGATTCTGGCAACAGCACCGAGCGAAGCAGTGCGCCGCTAAAGGCCGGCTGTTAGGCAACATCCTGCTCTGGTTTTCCGTGCTGGTTGTCGGCGGAATGATCTTCTTTCCGGGACAAATCGCTGCTGTCATTGCGGACCTGTTTTAGGAGAGCCGAAAATGCCAAGGAAACGCGCAATCGTTCTCGCACTCGCGGGGGTTCTCGCGGGACTGCTGATCGTATACCTATGGGGGCCTTCGTCGGTGCCCCAAGGCCAGGAGCCTCTCTTCGCACTTTCCACGACGAACTTCAGCGAGTTCGAGAAGGCGTTTGACACCAGTGCGGATGCGCCGCGCCTGGTTTTACTCTTGTCTCCTACTTGACCGGGTTGTCTACGGGGGGCCTCCGTAGCGGAGCAGTTGTTAGCGCGTCATCTCAGCCAGAGGGTAAGCGTGCTGGTGGTTTGGGAGCCGATCCTTTCCACCGATTGGCGGGCGCCGGGTGGGGCGGCACTTGGGCGCATCGCCGACACCCGCGTGCGCCAGTTCTGGGATCCGAACCACGTCGTCGCGTCCGCATTGAATGAATTCGCGAAGCAGAAGCCGCTCCGGCCCGATCCAGACTGCTGCGTTGCCAAGGGATTCTACTGGGATGAGGCGATTCTTTATCCTGCCGGTGCGCACTGGAACAACCCGCCGGCGTCGGCATTTTGGAATGGCCCGGTCTATAAAATCATTCCGGGGCTGGAAAAGACGCTCACCGATCAGGTCAGC
>CAZGBQ010000002.1:0-21377 GCA_964524045.1 uncultured Acidobacteriaceae bacterium | reverse complement strand
CCCGGTCTATAAAATCATTCCGGGGCTGGAAAAGACGCTCACCGATCAGGTCAGCCCTTCCGCGAAGAACTAAGAAAGCCCCCAGCCTAAATGAATTGGAAAATTGAAAATGGCAACGGCCGCAGGTTTAGTGCCGTGGAAGACGCTCAGCTCAGTTGGCGACGGTGAGGTCGATGGTAGAGGTGGAAGGAAGACGGGTGCCGGCCATGGGAGACTGGTCAATAACGGCGCCGTGCGGCCACTGCGGCGCGGAAACATAATTCATTTTGCGGCGTATCTGCGCCAAGTCCAATCGGTGCTGCGCTTCGATCTCGTTTAGTCCGACCAGATGCGGCATTACATAGGCAGCTTCGCGCGGTCCCTGTGAAACCAACACGTCGACGCGAGGGGTCGCGGCCCCCGCACCCGGCTTGGGGTTCTGGATCACAATGGTGTCCACGGTCTGGTATGGCAGGCTCACTGCAGAGACTTCGCCAATCTGCAGTCCCAGGCGCAGCAAAGAAATGCGCGAGGCGCGCAGCGAGTTGCCTTCGAGCAGCGGGATCTGCAACTGGCGTTGGCCGAGACTCAGCACCACGTGCGCCTGCTGCGAGACTTTCATCAACAGGCCGGCAGTCGGGGTTTGGCGAACGACGACGTTGATCGGCTGGTCGCTGTAGACGCGGTCAGCGACACGCAACACCAGTCCGCGCGACTGCAGCATCTTGCTGGCTTCGGCGACGTTCTTACCCACGAGATTGGGCATGGTGACTTCGCGGCCATGGATGGCCACACGCATTGCGGTTATGGCACTGAGAAAAGCCGCTGCCGCCAGGATGAAGACTAGTAGCGTCATCCGGCTGAGCCATTCGAGTCGTTCACGAAGCGTCATGCGATTTTGAGTGCCGAGCTCTCAGTCATCAGTTCTCAGGTTAGTGAAAAGCAGATCCCTCACTTCGTTCGGGATGACAACATTCACCAATTCTCGAAGCCACCCGATACTGAAAACTGACAACTGAAGTCTATTTCTTTGCTAGCGGCGGAGCTGGATACTCCGGCAGCTTGTCCTTGCTGGTGTCCGCGCGCTTCACTTCCAGCTCGTCGAAAAGTAGCGACGGGCTGATCACCGTTGTGGGAACGCCCCCGGGGCGGTTGCTTACAAGGGGGTCGTCGCCCGCGGCGATGACGGCGGTGCGCAACGCGCGGGTGTCCAGTTCGCTGAAGACCGCGCCGCGCACCAGCTCTTCGTGACCGTCGTTCGCATAGACACGATAAAGCAACCGTGGCGTATTCCCCGGACCCAAAGTTTCCACGCGATAGCCGTAGGGCCGGCCCTGTTCGGTCACCATTTGCATGACTTTCTTCTTCAAATCGGCAGGTGATTGCGGCTCGGAGCTCTTCAGCAACAGCACGCCGAGGCTCGGACCGGAAGGCGAACCAGCAGCCGCGCGGCCGTGTCCATTCGAAGCGGGGAAGTCACGCAAAGGAACCCTGCCCACGAGATAATTCGTGAGCGTGCCATTCTCAATGGCGCTCACGGGCTGGGCTTTCACGCCCTCGCTATCGACCGTGTAGCTGCCTATCAAACTCCTGCCCTGGAAGTCCTTCATCGTTGGATCATCGAGCAGCGAAAGAAAATTGGGCAGCACGCGGGCCTTGTAGCTCGTGGCAAACGCTCCCGTGGTGCGGTTGGGCTTTCCGAGTTGCGGCTTGCGGCCGATCACATTTTGTCCGATCAGAGAAGCGACCACGTCGTTGGCGGCGTCCGCGGCGAACAAAACCGGCCCGCGGTATTCTTCCTCGACGATAGGTGCCTGGCGCAGAGCAACCACAGTGTCCAGCATTTTTCTGGCATCGCCGACCAGCGCGTCGTGGGAAGGCAACTCCTCCATGCGCGCAACCACGTACGCCGGCGTGCGACTCAAGCGCATGCCGTCGGGCGCCTGCGCGGAGCCGTTGATTTGCAAGGAGTAGGTTGTCTTGCCGCTGCGCGTGACAGAGCCCTCGGAATTGACAAGGTACTCGTTGACGGCGGAAAAGCGCGCGGATGCGGTGACGGACTGCACGTCGGGATATTCCCGGTACAAATTGGTGACGTCTTCCAGCGTTTTCTTCCACGCCGCCTCGTCGACCTTGATCGAAGTAACGGGCTCGACGGCAATCAGTTGAGGTGACTTCGCGAAGTCATCGACAGGATTTGCATCGGTGGTAAATTGCTTGAGCGCGGCCTGTTTTGCCGCGAGCGCCTCGCCGGCGGCTTTGTACGCATCGTCGGTCGCGAGCCAGATCTGGTGGCGAAGCGCGATGGAATCGTTGTCCAGCGGAAGGATAGTGGATTCGCCTTCGCCGCGGCCGAAGAAGCTGTCTTGCTTGTAGTCACCAATGCGAACGACGACCCGAAGGACACGGTAGTGCAGATGCTGGTTATCGCGCAGCGCGCCGAAGGTGGCTTCGAAGGCGTAATCTTCGACTTCGTCGACGCGGTACTCGATGAAATACGGCGCTTGCACCTGGTCCATCTTGAGCTGCGCTTTCGAGCGGTCCAGTTCGGTCAGCAAAGCCTCGAGCAGGCCATCTCCTTTTGCGGAAGCGTGAGCGGCAACCATAGCCGCGTCCGGACCGGGCTTGGCGTTTTCTGCAGCGCTGAAAAGGGGATAAGCGCAAAGAGCTAAAAATGCGACGAGGGGAATACCGCCGAACGCTTTCGACGCGAAATTGATCCTTGTCACGGCGGAGAGTGGGTGAAGGTTCTTCACGGCTTCACCTCAGGCTTGGTTTGCTCGTTTTTCGCGCCGCCTTTATCTTCATACCCCGGCGGCGGCAAGAGCGGTGGACGCTCGTGCTGGTGCGCGCGCTTCTGCACTTCCATTTCGGAAAAGAGCATCGCGGGGGCCACCGCGGCGACAGGCACCTGACCGCTCTCCGCGCCGCAGACGCCGTTAAACACATGCGGTTGATCGCCGGTGGTCAGAATGCGCTTCAACGCTGCGAGCGGCGTGCCAACGATGTCCACGCCGCGCACTAACTCGTCGGGCCGGCCGTCGGCATAAACTTTGTAGACCATCACCGGCAGCACCTGAAAGGCTTGCGGCAACTGGCGGGTGGTGATGGTGAATCCGCCCTGAATGTCGTCGAAGTACAAACCGTAGGGCTTGCCCTGCTGCTTTGCTTCGTCGATGAGCTTCTGACGCATTTGCCCCTCGGGAACCGTTTGCGTGGACGTAACAATCAAATTTCCCTGACGTCCGGTGGGCATAAGGCCGGGCTGATTTCGGCCGTGACCATTGGACACGCTGAAGTTCTTGACGGGCATGCGCGACATCAGAAAATTCTTCAGCACGCCGTCTTTGATGACATCAACATGCTGGGCTGGAGAGCCTTCGTTGTCGTAATCGTAGTTGCCCGCCAAGCGGGTGCCGGCGATTTCGTGGACCGTGGGATCATCGACGACGCTCAAGAATTTTGGCAGAACTTCCTGGCCGATTTTCTTAGTGAAGGTCTGGCCTTCATCTTCATCGCGCTGGCGGTGGCCTTCCAGGCGATGTCCCAGCACCTCGTGAAAAAAGACTGCAGCCGCGCGGCCGCTTAACAGCGCGGGGCCGTCGTAAGGCTCGGCCACCGGAGCTTTCTGGAGAGCGGCGAGGTCCGCGGCCATTTTTTCGATCTTGGCGGCAAGTTCAGCTTCCTTTGGCAGACCTGCTGCGGTGGGAGCCTGAAAGGTCTCGACGCGCAGGAGGTCCATTCCATCTTCGGCGCGGGTTTGCGCCTCGATGAGCATGCGCGCGGAGGCGCTTGGAGAAACGATAGTGGCGCCTTCGTTGGAGACCATTCGCGAATTGGAACTCTGCATCTGGAGGACGACGTTAGCGAAGTAGACTTCAGGATATTTACGGAACGCCGCGGAGAGGCGCTTGATTTCGCTTTCCCAGGCGGCGCGGTCAAACCCCGCGGCCCCTGCCGGTTCGCCGATATGCGTCTGGGGCTTTTCCTTCGAGAAGTCCGGGGACTTATCTTCCTCTTCCGCGCGCACCGCGGTGTTCGTGCGAACGTTCAGCAGAGCTGGAACGGCGCGCTTGAATTCGCGATCCGTGAGCTCCCATAAGACGCGCGCGATAGCGTCTTGATCGTTGCCTAGGGGAAGCGTTCCGGTTGTGACTCCGCTGCCCCGGCTTTGCCCGTGCGTATTGTCGAGCTCCGGAGTTCCGACGCGCATAGTGACGTCGGCGATGCGCCTGTGAGCGGCCGTGTTTCCGAGCAGGCTTCCGTAAGCGCCCGCAAGAATGACGTATTCCTGATCGTAAACGGTGTAGCTGAGGTAGTAGGGCGGCTGCTCCGCTTTGGCGAGCTCAGTCGTGGCGCGAGAGAGCTCTGCCTGCAAGGCCTTTAGGACTAGATCGTTCGAGGACGCAGGCGCCGGCGCAGGAGCGGTCTTCTCACGGGCGATGGAGTCAATCGGTACAAGGGCGAGTTGCATGGCGAGAAAGCAGGAGGCAATGATGCGCAGAGGATTGCATTCGCGGGAATGAGTCGCTCCGCGATGTCTTGAAGATTCAGCCATGTGCATGAAAGATGGACTCCCAATACGACGGTCAGGCAATAAGCCAGATATTCTTGGACAACACAGAATTCGAGTATGCCTGAGTGTTTAGACGTGCGCAATTCAGGCGTTTCCGAAACGTTCACCAGATTTGAAGCGCTCTTTCTTACCATTGTTGCTGTGTTATTTTTGAGGCCAACGCACCTTGGTTCGTCAATATGACCATGGTATAATGACCATAGACATAGCGGGGGTTGACAATGAAGAAAATAGGAGCCGGCGCCTTCAAGGCCAATTGCCTTGCGATCATGGACGAGGTCCAAGCGAAGCGCGAGGCGGTTGTGATAACCAAACGCGGGAAGGCAGTGGCGAAGCTTATGCCAATTGACGCACAAACCGATCAACTATTCGACTCTTTTCGCGGAAAGGTCACCATCGTTGGGGACGTCGTCTCTCCTGCTCTCACGTTGGAAGAGTGGGGTAATCTGGCGTGATTCTTCTCGATACGCACGTCGTGCTTTGGGTGAAGTCCGATTCCGCTCGACTGTCCGCGAAAGCCAGGGCGTCCATTAATGATGCACGGAAGCGTGCCGAAGGCCTGACAATTTCCGGCATCACGCTTCTAGAGTTGGCCACGCTGGCCGCAAAGGGGCGAATCCAATTAACCATTAGCCTTGAATCCATGTTGCAGGAAATCGAGGCGCAATTCGTCGTGCTTCCAATCACTGCGCACGCGTGCGCGCGGACGACGCAGCTCCCAACAAACTACCCCAATGATCCTGCCGATCGCCTAATTGGGGCCACAGCGTTAGTGGAAGGTTTAACGTTGGTGACGGCCGACCGGGAAATCCGGCGCTCCAAAGCCGTTCCGACGATCTGGTAGCTCGAACCGCACTTAACGACACCGCTGCAAATCAAGTACTTCCGAAACGTTCACCGGATTTCAAGCGAGTGCCCATGGCGAATTCGGCGCCGCTGACTTGCTTGCGTCCTTCCAGTTTGACTGACTCAAGATGCAAGAGCGTTGTATTGCCGCAAGAAATGAACCATTCATTCTTTGCCCCGAAGAGTGTGCCTGGCGCGGAGCTTGCTTGCTCGACGGATTGAACCGTCCTCACTTCCTTAGGCGCCGGTGCGCCCCAGAGGTGGCAGGTTTGGCTGCGAAACGTGGTGTAGGCGCCCGGCCAGGGAGCAAAGCCGCGCATGCGGTTATAAATTTCCTGCGCGGAACGGTTCCAGTCGATTCGTCCATCCTCCCTCCTTAAGATTGGTGCGAGCGAGGATTCGGCGTGGTTCTGCGGGCGCGGTGTGATGGTTCCCGAAGCGAGGCCACGCAGGGTCTCTTGCATGAGAGGAGAGCCTGCCTCGGACATTCGTGTAGCAAGGTCAGGAGCTGTTTCGGTGGCGCCGATGTCGATTTTGCGTTGCAGGAGCATGTCACCCGTATCCGTGCCCGCATCGATGCGCATGGTCGTGAGGCCGGTTCGCGTTTCACCGTTCACGATGGCCCAGTTGATGGGCGCCGCGCCGCGATACTTAGGGAGCAGGGAAGCGTGCAGATTGATCCAGCCGTAGTGCGGAATCATTAAGAGACGCGCAGGAATAATCTGGCCGTACGCGATGATGACGATAGCGTCAGGAACAAGTTTTTCGAGGAGCTGCTGGACTTCCGGTGCGCGGATTTTTTCCGGCTGGTGCACGGAAATTTTCCCAGCCAGAGCAACTTCTTTGACGGGCGAAATAGAGACATGCTGCCCGCGGCCACGAGGCCGATCGGGCTGCGTAATGACGGCGAGCACTTGGAAATCGCGATTTGCGAGGAGATGCTCTAAGGTGGGAACAGCGAATTGTGGCGTGCCACAGAAAACAATTCGGAGAGGGGGCGTTCCCCCGGAGTGCGCAGCTGAACTCATCTATGAGATCCTTCGCTGCGCTCAGGATGACACGAATTTGCGGTCGGCTCTAATGAGAAAAACAACAAGGCTTGTTTGAGGCTGAAGAAGGGATCACCACTCGCCTTGTTTCTTGAGCTTTTTGATTTTGCGCTTGATGAGATCGCGCTTCAGCATGCCGAGATGCTGAAGAAACAGGATGCCATCGAGATGGTCGATCTCGTGACAGAAGGCGCGGGCAAGCATATTCTCGCCGCGGATTTCAAAGGTCTCGCCCCTGGCGTTCTGGGCTTTGACGGTAACAAATTGCGGACGCACCACGTAGCCACGAAAACCGGGAATGGACAGGCAACCTTCCTCTTCGCGCACTTCGCCCTCGGCGTGCGTAATTTCGGGATTGGCCAGAACAATTTTCCCTTCCGGATTTTTCCCGCCCGTCACGTCCACCACCGCGAAGCGCATGCTCTTTGCGATTTGTGGAGCGGCCAGGCCCACGCCTTGGGCCGCGTACATGGAGGCGAACATGTCTTCGGCGAGCTCCTCAAGCTCCGGGCCAAATTCCTTTACCGGAGCGCCAGGCTTCTCAAGAATCGGATCGCCATATTTAACGATGGGGTAGATCTTGCGCGGCCGCGAAGACACCTCGGGAGTTTCGGACGCAACCGCCGCGGGCGTTTTAGAACTCGTCGATTTGTCGGACATAGTGATCGAAGTTTCGCCGCGTTTCGGCGAGGGAGTCTCCCCCAAATTTTTGCAGAAAAGCGTCCGCTAGCACAAGAGCCACCATAGCTTCCCCGGCCACCGCACCGGCTGGCACCACACACCAGTCCGAACGCTCGTAAGCCGCCTGCACCGGTTCTTTGGTGACGAGGTTCGCCGTATGCAGCGGCTTGCGCAGTGTGGAAATCGGTTTCAGGTAACCGCGCACAACAATATCTTCGCCATTCGTGATGCCGCCTTCGAGCCCGCCCGCGCGGTTCGTGAAGCGGCGAAAGCGGTGCGCCGCTTTGTCATAAGAAATCTCGTCCTGGACGTCGCTGCCATGCGAAGTGGCGATCGAAACGCCATCGCCAATCTCGACCGCTTTGACCGCCTGGACGCTCATGAGCGCCTGGGCTAGGCGGCCGTCGAGTTTTTCGTCCCACTGGGCGTGCGTGCCGAGTCCTGGGGGAACGTTGTGAGCCACTATCTCAAAAATACCACCCACGGTGTCCCCCGCCTTGAGAACGGCGTCGACTTCCGCTTTCATTTTTTCCTGCGTGGCGGAGTCGATGCAGCGCAACGGGGAGTCCAGGTCCGCGCTGACGGCGCGGATCTTTTTCCACGGGACGGGCCGCTCCAGGCGAACACTCCCTACTTGGATCGTGTGGCTGGCGATTTCCGTGCCAAATTCTTTCAACAGGATCTTGGCGAACGCACCGGCGGCCACGCGTGCAGCCGTTTCGCGCGCCGAAGCGCGCTCGAGGATATAGCGGGCGTCGTGATAGTTGAATTTCAGCGCTCCCGCAAGATCTGCATGGCCAGGACGCGGCGCCACCAGCTTGCGCGCGCCGGGATCGTCTTCGGCGGGTTCCACCGGAAGGATTTTTTCCCAGTTGGCCCAATCGCGATTTTCGATGCGCAGGGCGATTGGGGCGCCAATGGTCTTGCCGTGACGAACGCCGGCGAATACCTCGGCGCGGTCGTGCTCAATCTTCTGGCGGCCGCCACGCCCGTAACCGAGCTGGCGGCGGCGCAGCTCGTTGTTGATAAACTTCAGATCGATGGGGAGCTGCGCAGGGAGGCCGGAGACAAAGGCAAGCAGTGCTTGTCCGTGCGATTCCCCGGCGGTGTAAAACTTCAGCATCCGCGCCTCTGTCCCCGCGTGTTCCGGCTCTTACTGGAAGAGAATAAGAAGTTTAGCTGCGGCCGCCTCTTGCGTCTAGCAAGACGCCTGGAGATAACAACTCCGTTCGCTAGACGGGTGTACAATCCTCTGCAAATTCAACCGACTGATTTCTGTCCTGAATCCGTTTCCTTTTGGAGGGACCATTGGCAACTGGGGTCATCCGCCAGAACGATTACAGTAACTCAACCCAGGCTTCTCCTCACCAACACGTCGTGTCCCGAGCTCACATACGATGGTATATCGCCTTCTGGATCTTGTTGTACGTTCCAGTGCTGCTCACTCCGCTCTTATCCGCAGCTGAACAATCGCCGTTACCGGTCATTGAGGCGAACGATAACCGCACATCTGCCGGCAACCTCAAGGACAGTATTCTGAATCTACGCTTGGAGCTTCGCCACGCGCGCTGGTATGCGGAGGCAGCGGACGGCGTGTACGAGGACATTTACGCGTTCGCTGAGGAAGGTAGCCCCCCTCAAAGTTCCGGTCCACTTCTCCGAGTGCCGCAAGGCACACGCATTCGCGTAAGCCTTCACAATCTTCTTCCTTTGGCGGCAAAGGTTTACGGACTGCATTCCCATCCCGGCGATTCCAACCAGGCGGTGCAGTTGGCCGCTGGCGAGACGCGCGAAGTGAGGTTCGACGCCGGCGAGCCCGGCACCTACATGTATTGGGCAACCACTTCCGACGCTCACCTGGACGAGCCTACGGAACGTCTGGGCGAGGAATCTCTGCTCTCCGGGGCTTTTATTGTTGATCCGCCCGGAGCGAGGGGAAACGATCGCATCTTTGTTATCGTGCAATGGGCAAGGCTCACTTCTTCCGGTCCCGGAGATACCATACTTGCCATCAACGGTAAGTCTTGGCCCGCGACTGAACATCTCACTTACAAAGCCGGTGAAACGATCCATTGGCGAATCATCAATACGGCACCCGATGTGCATGCGATGCACTTGCACGGCTTTTTCTTCACGGTTGACGGCGTCGGCGATCCCGCTCGTTTTGTTCGCTACTCTGAATCGCAACGGCGCAAGGCCGTGACCGAGGGTGTGGATCCAGGGCATACCTTTGAAATGACCTGGACTCCCGAGCGCACCGGCAACTGGTTGTTTCATTGCCATATGATCCTTCATATGTCTCCCTTGCCTACGCTCCATCCGCCGGACGCTAAACCTGCCCCTTATTCGGCAGAACACGATCACAGCGCGGGAATGGGCGGGTTGGTAATGGGAATAACTGTAGTCCGTGGGGCGAGTCCGGAAGTAGCCCCCGTCGAGGCTAAGAATGCGCGCAAACTACAGTTGGCAATCTCCGAAAATCCCGAGAAAATCCCTCTCTACAGAGTAGAACTGAATGACCCGGCCGTCCCTCGGAAGCCGGACGAAAAGAAGCAGCCGGCGCTCTTAGGACCGCCGATCATTCTCATACGCGGAGAGCCCGTAGAAATTGAAGTCAAGAACCAGTCGAGCAATCCCACCGCCATCCATTGGCACGGAATCGAACTGGAAAGTTACTATGACGGTGTTCCCGGATGGTCCGGGTCAGGGCAGCAGGTCACGCCACCCATTGCTGCGGGAACTTCTTTCATCGCACACATCACGCCCCCGCGCGCGGGCACTTTCATTTATCACACCCACTGGCACGATGAGACCGCTATCCGCAATGGACTCTACGGCCCGCTGATCGTTCTTGAGCCCGGCCAGAAGCTGGATCCCGATGAGGACCGCACTTTCGTGTTCAGCGTCGGCATTTACCCACCGCTTGGGTTCATGATGCTCATCAACGGCCAACCAGGGCCGGATCCCCTGACGCTTCGCACAGGTAAGCGTTACCGGTTTAGGCTGATCAACATTACCGACGAGGGATCGGACTTGCGTGTTCGTTTGCTGTTCAAAGGCGAACCCATTTCGTGGAGAGTGGTCGCGAAAGACGGCGCCGACTTGCCTCCCGCACAGACCATAACCTCGCCAGCCGACCTGTTCCTCCCGGTGGGCTCGACATGCGACGTGGAAGTTACGCTCGAAAAGCCGGGCCTATGGGCGCTACAGATATCATCAGAGTTTCTTGAGGATGTAGCTATGCAACCCTTCGTCGCCCTGGCCAAGTAACTTTCGGCGGCCGCCGTGTGCCCCTATAAGGCCACTTACGGGAAGGTTCTTTCAGAAAGCTTCGATTTCGCTCGGACGAAGAACTTGCCAGCGTACAAGACCGGGCTGCAACTTAGCGCACAGTTTCTTTGCCGCCGACGTAGATCGGCATCAAAATTTCCACGGCAATGCCCCGGCGGTTCTGGCCCAAATCGTCAATGCGGACCACGCGGCCGAGAAATTCGCGGTTGATGGAGCCGAAAGAATCGGAATAGGGGAAGGTAATGAAAACGCGCATGCCCTGCTTATAGAAGCCATTTTTGGAGGCAAAGTACACACTGTCGCGCGAAATATTCAGAGTAGGGAGAATCTCATCGAAGTCGTATTGAATAGGGTCGGATGGCCGCACGCGCACGACCTGCGGCAGCTTCAGCCGGGCCCTGCGCCGGCGCTCGGTTGTTGACGTACGCCCCATGGTTTTCGTTACAGCCAGATTACAAGACAAGAGCAGTAGCAAGTTCCACGTTTTAAAGGGAGTTGCCTAGTTGGCAAAGATGACGGAACCTCAAGCATCTTGGTTCCAGCAGGTTCTTGATCCCGGCCACGGAGCATCGACGCCACCGGTGGTGTCGTTCACTTGACGCACCAATGCGGCGCGGTTAGGCTTCCGTTGTTGGTCAACGTTGGTCGATTGGCGAGTTGTTTGCTCCAAATGCCGGGTGCGAACGGAGGTTTGTGGCCGACACTCCTTTCCAGGTGACAGGCAGCCGGGCCAAACAGGAAACCCCTTCCGTTTTCGAGGTGCTGGAAGGCGCGACGAAGCGCTCGGTGGCCGCCGTTCAGGACTATGCGGAGCTTTCCTTCCGGGCTGTGGCCAATCTGGCTACCAGTCCCCACTATTTTCAGGACACGCTGGACCAGATGGATGACATCGGCGTCGGCTCCCTGCCAATCATCCTACTGTCGGGGTTCTTCATCGGCGGCGTCATGGTGTTGCAGACCGGAGCGCAGTTTGTGCGCTTCGGGCAGACTTCGCTGACCGGAAACGTGGTGTCGCTGGCGTTGGTCCGCGAGCTAGGCCCCGCGATTACTGGACTTCTCACGGCCGGCCGGTGCTCCTCAGGAATGGCCTCCGAACTTGGCTCGATGCTGGTGACCGAACAAGTAGACGCCATGCGGGCGATGGGGACCGACCCGAGCCGGAAACTCGTAACGCCGCGTTTGTTGGCCACCATGCTTATGGTGCCGCTTTTGACCGCGCTCATGGTGTTCGTCGGCCTTCTCGGTGGATGTGTGGCTTCGGTTTTTTCGCTACAGCTCAGCGCCGTCGAGTTTTGGCGGCGGGCCATCGACGCATTGGAATTCGCGGACCTCATGCAAGGCTTCATGAAGTCCGTGGCCTTTGCATTTATTCTCGCCACCGTGGGTTGCTACAAGGGACTGACCGTCCGTGGCGGCACGCAAGGCGTCGGCCGCGCGACGACGCAGTCTGTCGTCATTTCCTCCGTCATGATTATTGTGGCGGACCTCTTTCTCACAAAACTTTCGCTGTATCTCTCCAACAAAATCTTCTAAGTCGGAATCCACTGTTCTGATAATCAACGCTGGATTAGCTCGCACCTTAGCGGATTCAAGATTGAAGCGGCACCAGGGCAATGGCCTGCCTGCCGCGGGCAGCCGGGTTTTTCTCGCGGGCGAACAACATATGCGCAAGTTAGCGTCCTAGGTTCAACCTCTGTGGGCGAACTAGGGCGTATTCTTCGCAGGATGGCCAGAGATGAAGACTCCCTGCTTAAATCTCATCCGGATGTTGCGGACATTCAAGAAGTTTTCCAGGGGATTGCCGTTAAGGACCAGAAGACTGGCCTCGTAGCCTTCCCCTAGATGGCCGATCTTTCGCTCGGGGAAAATGACTTCTGGCGTCGTTTCCGCCCACATCTTCAAGAGTGTAAGGTTATCGAACACCTTGAGCGCATAAAGGTTCATTGCCTCGGCCAGCGCGGTGACGCCGTACACATCAGGTCCAATGGCGAGTCTTACTCCGGCATCATGCAGAACGCGCAGATTGTGGATCTGAACCGCGCGCGCCTTATCCAACTCGTCAGGTTGCTTGATCTCTGCGGTTGCCACGTACGTGGTGGTCACAACATCCACGCCCTTGCGAGCCGCCAGCTCCGCATCTTGCCGCGTAATTGGAAACCAATCAGGATGCGCAGGATCGAGGTAATATCCCGGCAAGTGAGCGATCTCATCCACGCTCGCCGCCAGTGCATTGCGGAAATCTTCGGCGGTTTCAATATGGCAGGCTACGCGCAGTCCGCCTGCATGTGCCTTGGCAACGATGAGCGGTAGCAGTTTGGGGTCGAGCCCCTTATTGCCGTAGTAGGCAGCGTCATCGCGCCGCTTCGCGAATTCTTCCGAATACAGCAGGTGGGTTTTGATGAAGTCTGGATGGCCGGCTGCGATGAGCGGCCATTTCCGCTCGAGATCCTCCTGGTTGTCGATGGTGTAGTAAGCCAGATTGTCAAAGGTCCCGTTCGCTCCAGGCTTTTTGACCTTAATCATGATTGTGTCGTACAGCCTGACGGGATGTCCTCCGGTGGCTGTCAGCCCAGCGTTGGCGAAAATCACATCGACACTGTCCGGTCGGTTGATCAAGTCCCTGATCTGCTCCGAATCGCGACGGATACTGGCAGGATTTTTGGCATAGAAAATGCCGTCTTCGAGATATTGGTCAAGAATTTTCCTGATGTCGTGAGGACCGGCGATGTAATGATTGTGGGCATCGCCAAAGGGCGGAACCACGTAGCCGTTCTTTAGATCGATGACCTCCTCGATGCGCGGCGGCCTTTTGCTTGTCAACTTCCCGTCAACTGAATAGAAATGCCGGCGATGGAAGGCGGCTCCGTCAAACCATTGCCCGTTAATAAACTCTAGAGCTCTTGAGGGTACGTTGGCCTGTGCTTCCGTCTTCTGGTTCCCATCGCGCACAAGCGAAGGGAGTCGTACGCAGGCGAATGCTATAACCGAAAGAAGAAAAGCAATCTTCTTCATCTGGTACCTGATCCGGAATCTCGTTTTTGACTTCAATAACAGCCAACGATTCTACGCTTATTTCGCCTGCCAGCGACGTGCGAAGCTAAGGCTGCTTCGCACAGAACACGAAGGTTTTGCCAGCCTCTTTCCGGATGGGAAGCAGAAATTGCCGCTATAATCGCATGTATGGCCGAGTACAGGTCCATGACCCCTCCCGGAACGACATGCACTATTGTTTTTGAAAACGTCAGTATTGGTTTCGACGAAGGAGAAATCCTGCGCCAGGTCTCCTTCCGCGTGTGGGAGCGTGAGACTCTTATCCTGTTAGGCGAAACTGGGACGGGAAAGACGCTTACGCTGAAGATGGCAGCAGGGTTGCTGCAACCAGATAGCGGCAGCATCAATGTGCTCGGCCAGGAAACTTCCGCAATGCAGGAGAGGGAGCTGCTGGAATTCCGGCAGAAAATCGGATTTGTGTTTCAGGAGGGCGCCTTGTTCGACTCGATGACCGTGTCGGACAACGTGGCCTACCGTTTGCGGGAAGATGGCGTCGCGGAGGAAGAGATCGAGCCGCGCGTTAGAGAAGTGCTGCGGTTTGTGGAATTGGAGCACACCATGTACCAGCTCCCCTCGGAGCTGTCGGGAGGAATGCGCCGGCGCGCTTCTATCGCCAGGGCGCTGATTAACCGTCCGCCAATCGTGCTGTATGATTCGCCGACCGCGGGGTTGGATCCAGTAACTTCGCAGACTATCATCACGCTGATTCTGCGGCTGCGGGACGTTTATGGCGTGACCGCGCTCTTGGCCACGCACCGTCTGCAGGATGGTTTTGCGCTCGCTAACTTTCACTTTGACCCGAATTCCAAGCGCGTCCTGCCTAATGCGCAGAATGGAAACGCCGCGGCGGCGGCGAGAATGGCGCGGACCAGATTTCTTGTCTATCGCGATGGGGGAGTGTATTTCGAAGGAGAACCCGAGGAGATTGCGAACTCTGAAGATCCTTATTTGAAGCGTTTTCTGGTGTGAAATTTGCAGTAGGTTTCTCGCAGGGGGAGGGGAGAAGAGATGGCGCAACGAAAGCAACTTACCTGGACGGAATTGCGCGTTGGACTGTTTGTACTGGTTGGGCTATCCGTTTTGGCCGCCGGGATCTTTTATGTCACGGGGGCAGGGCCGCTGGCGCCAAAATACCGCATCAAAACCTACTTGCCAGACGCTTCGCAGCTGGCGAGAGGCGCGCCGGTCCGCTTGGACGGCGTGGAAGTCGGCAACGTGGAATCCATCAGCCTGGTGCCGCGAACCGCTGGAAAGCAGGTGGATCGGAAGAAAAATATCGAAATCGTGATGCGCATTGACCGCACCTACCAAAAGGACATTTTGACCGATTCGGTCGCCAGCCCGAGGACGGAAGGACTACTAGGGAATCGCTACGTTACCATTGCGCGCGGGTTCACCGGCACGCCCATTCCGGACAATGGCGTGATTCCAGGAGCCGAAGAGAAAGCTATGGCAGAAGTGGTGGAGCGTAGCGCCGAAGTGCTCGGAAATCTCTCTGCCCTGTCCACGGACGTGCGAGATCTCATCGCCGGCGTTCAGGAAGGGCGCGGAACGCTGGGCAAGTTGCTGACAGACGACCAGGCGTACTACCACCTGAACAATGTCCTGGCCAAAAGCGACACCATGATCGCCAACATCAAGGACGGCCAAGGAACGCTCGGGAAAATCGTCGCTTCGGACGAGATGTACACGAAAGTGGACAAAGGGCTTGATAACTTCAATCTGATCCTGGCCGACTTGCGCTCGGGCAAGGGCACGCTCGGCAAATTGATGTACGACCCGACGCTGTTCGACCAAACGAAAGAAGCCATGGCGCACGGCAACGCCATGCTCCGAGACGCGCGGGCGGGAAAAGGCTCTTTGGGCAAGTTTGTGACCGACGACGAGCTTTACAACAAGTTGCGCGATACCAGTTCCAATCTGGCCTCGGCCACAGCGAAATTGAACGACAACACCACAACCGCCGGCAAACTGTTCACCGATCCGAAGCTCTACGACAATTTGGCGGGTCTTACCGGAGACATGCGCCTACTCGTCGGGGATTTCCGGCAAAACCCGAAGAAATTCCTGCACATCAAAATCACCCTGTTTTAGAGTTCCGGAACTTTGCCGCAATGGCCGCGATTGTGCTGTAATGCGGCTGTAACAATTGGCCAGTAGTCTGCGATTCGAATCGCTCGCCTCTAGAGGCTCATGGAAACTCAAGATGTAATGCAAAAACCGCCGCGGACGGAGCCGGTGAAATCCACTCTTCCGCAACCGGGCCGGCCGGTTCCCAGCCGCGCGTATCCCGGCGCTCTGATTGTCGTCGAAGGCACCGACGGTTCAGGGAAGAGCACGCAGTTGTATTTGCTCAAACGGTGGCTGGAAATCGGCGGTTATCGGCTGCATTTTACTGAATGGAATTCATCGCCGCTGGTAAGGTCCGCAACGCGGCGCGGCAAGCAACGCCGCCTGCTCACCCCGACTACGTTTTCGCTGTTGCACGCGGCGGACTTCGCAGACCGTTGCGAGCGGCAAATTATGCCTTTGCTTCAAGGAGACTACCTGGTTCTCGCGGACCGCTACGTTTACACGGCGTTTGCCCGCGATACGGCCCGAGGCTGCTCGCCTCGCTGGCTGAGAAATCTCTACCGCTTCGCGCCCATTCCGGATATCACCTTTTATTTTCGCGCTCCGCTGGATGTGGCCGTAAACCGCATTCTCAGCGGGCGGCCCAAGCTGAAATACTACGAGGCGGGGATGGACTTGGGAATGTCCTACGACCGCGCTGAGAGTTTCCGGTTGTTCCAGGCACGGATTCTCGAGGAGTACGACAAGATGGTCGAATCCGACAATTTCGTGGTGCTGGATGGAACCCTTCCGGTGAACAAACTCCAGAAGCAGATGCGCGACATCGTGGGCTCGAAAATCGATCTCAAGCGGTTCGCTCCGCGTGCCGAGCAGGTGGAATAGGTATGCCAGACCAGGAAAGAGAGAAACCTGCTGCATCCGCCGCCGTGACAGAAGCGCCAGCTCCGGCCAGCCTTCCACCGCCGAAGGTTACGCCCACAACCGAAGACATCGGCTCACAATACTTCTTTGGCGAGCCGCTGGTTGGATTTGATCCGAGCGAAATCACCGGCAGCCTGATCGTGATTGAAGGAATGGACGGCTCGGGGCGGTCCACGCAGATCGCCCTCTTGCAGGAGTGGCTTGAGTCCGAAGGCTTTGCCGTACAGACTAGCGGTCTGCGGCGCTCGAATCTCGTGGGCCGCGACATCGATGAGCTCTTGGCCAAGAACGCCGTGACCCGCTTGACGCTGGCCCTGATGTACGCCACCGACTTCTTCGATCAAGTCGAGCACCGCATTCTTCCGGCCCTTCGCTCCGGCACCGTGGTGCTGGCGGACCGCTACATTTTCACGTTGATTGGCCGCGGCGTCGTGCGCGGCATCAATCGCGACTACATTGGCGGACTTTACGCGATGGCTCTCCGCCCGCATTTGACCTTCTGGCTCAATGTGCGGCCGGAAACCGCTTTCGGACGCGAATTCCGCAAGGCCCAGGCCATCAGCTATTGGGAAGCCGGGCGCGACATGTCGCTTTCCCATGACCTTTACTGGTCCTTTATCCGCTACCAGACTATGATTAAGCGCGAATTTGAAGTCATGGCCAAGAAACATAATTTCCTCGAGCTGGACGGGGAAGCCAGCGTCTCCACCGTGAACAAACAGCTCCGCCAGCGCGTTGCCGAGCAGCTCGGAATTCGCTCGACGAAATACAGTCCTTCGGCCGCCCTGTCCCACCTCTGGCGGTAAGCTCGCCGATGCCCGAGCCGGTCCATATCGCGGCCATCGATGCCGGTTCGAACGCCGTCCGCCTTTCCGTCGCCCGCGCTTACTCCGCGCTGGACATCGAGCCCTTGCAAACGGAACGCTTCCCCCTTCGCCTCGGCGAAGGTGTTTTTGTAAGGCCGCGTTTCACCGAAGACATTTTCAAGAAAGCTGCAAAAGCATTCCGCCACTTGCGCGAAGTTATGGACGACTTCGGGGTGACGCGTTATCGCGCCGTGGCTACCAGCGCTGCGCGGGAAGCGCGCAATCGCCACGCGTTTGTGCGCGCGATCAGGAGGAAGTCGGGCATTGCTCTGGAAGTGATCAGTTCGGCCGAGGAATCACGCCTGGGAAGAGAGGCCGTGTCTGCGGCCCTGGGGCCGGACGCCGCGCCGCGCTGCATCGTGGACTTGGGTGGCGGGAGCCTGGAGGTCAGCCTCGTCCGCGATCACCACGTGGAACAGGGCGCGCAGTTGCCGGTGGGCACGGTTCGGCTGATGACCACCTTGAATTTGCCCGGTGTCATTCGTTCAGCTCACGCGGAACAAGTCCGGAAGTACGTGCGCGCAGTTCTGGAGTCCAAGCTGACTCCGCGGCCTAATCTAGGCGACGGCGTCGCGGTTGCCCTGGGCGGGAACGTCGAAACGCTGGCCGCCATTGCTCCGGGGCCGCGTCAGCACGGTTTGCAAACGCTGGAGCTTTCTCTGCTGCGCGAGCGTTTGTCAGGAATCCTCGAGCGCAGCGTGCGTGAACGCATGAAAACTTTCGGAGTTCGGCGGGATCGCGCCGACGTGATGGGAGTTGCAGCGATCACCTTGCTTACGCTTGGCCGCTATCTGAATGTCCGCTCGTTTGCGGTTCCGGGCGTCGGCGTGCGCGAGGGCCTGCTGCAGGAAATCGCGCGCGAGGAGTTCTCGCGCAAGGAGCCGCACCGCTACAACGCCGCCGCGCGGGAGCTGCTTGTTGGCACACGAAGTTTTGCGCGGCGGCTGCAGTACGATCAACAGCATGCCGAGCATGTGCGCGAGCTAAGCCGCCAGCTCTTTGACCAGTTGCAGCCCGCGCATCGCCTGCCGCCGCAAACTCGCGTGCTCCTGGAAGCCGGCGCACTGCTGCACGATACCGGACACATGATCAGCCACCGCGGCCATCACAAGCATGGTGAATACCTGGCCATGAATGGTGACATTAGCGGGCTGGAGGGGCGCGAACGCGCCATCGTCGCTGGCCTGGTGCGCTATCACAATCGTAAGTCGGAGCCCGCCACTCATCACGCGGCCTATTCGTCTCTGGACGACGCCGACAAGCCCATCCTCCGTAGGCTTGCCGCGATTTTGCGGATTGCCGAAGCGCTGGACCATTCGCACCGCCAGCGTATCGTAAGAATTCATGCCTCCTTCCAGCGCGGCGCCGTTGGCCTGGAAGTGCAGGCGCACGGCGATGCCGCGGAGGATTTGCGCGATGCGGACCGAAGCGCGGAAATGTTTGAAAAAGAATTTCATGTGACCCTGTATTTCCGGCAAACCCCCGGCATAATGAATCGTATTCGCCAGTTGCTTCGGCCCCCGTCGTTTCGGAAGACTTCGTGAATGATTCGCGTGTGAGGAGAAGAAGAGGATGCGGCTTTACATTGTGAGGCACGGTATCGCCATCGATCGCAAGGATCCCAAGTGTCCTCCCGATCCAGAACGGTATTTGACCGAAGAGGGAGTGGAGAAGACGAAGGCAGTTGCGAGAGGCGTTGCCGCTCTCGGTGTGGACGCCAACCTCTTTCTGACTAGTCCTTATGTTCGTGCTGCGCAAACGGCAGAGATTTTCGCAGCCACGCTCGAATATGCCCGGCAGAAAATCCGGCGGAGTGATTTGCTCCTGCCGGGAACGGAGCCTTCTCTTCTTTTCCGCGAGCTGGCGCGCGAAAAACAGGCCTCTTCCGTTTTTCTCTTTGGCCACGCCCCGCATCTCGACGATCTCATTGCCACCGCGTTAGGGGCGAAAAAACATGTCACTTCGTTGAAAAAGGCGGGAGTTGCCCTGATTGAACTGAAACGTATTTCTCCGCCCATCGGAATGCTGGAGTGGGTGGCGACTCCTAAACTGCTTCGTCGAGCCGGAAAGTAGAATTCAAGATTCACAGGCGTTCCGGCTACAGGGTCTTGTCAGAGGGAAACAGCAAGCTCAGTCGGAAGCGGTGGAGAATTCCGGCGTTGCTAGAGGCGAGATTACCACAACCTTTTCAGGCTTGACCGCGGGCTTCAGGATCAGCGGAATTCCCAGATATTCATCGAGCAGGTGCTTGCCTGCAGCCAGCCGGGAAGCGGTTTCCACATTGTCCCCGAGTCCGCGAACGCGAAGTACGATCGCCTCAGCAGATTGCTCCGCGCGAATCCCCGCGCCGCTCTCGACGCCACATTTTCGAAGCGCGCGAGCCAGACGCAAAACGCCCGCCAACGCGCGGACTCGGCCCTTCTCTTGCGCTGACAATTTGGAAAATCGGCCCTTTTTCTCCGAAGGTTCAGCTCCTCGGTGATAGCGAACCACGCTTGCAAGCAGCTCCCATTCTTCATTGTTCCAGCCGGGTGGGAGCGCCAGGCCCAGCAAGAATTTCCGGCCCGCCTTTTGCGGGGACTTTTCCGGCTCAGTGTGACCCACGCCGTGCAATCCTGCCGCAGCCAGCATGACGCGCCGCAATGTCGCGTCGCGGAAAGCCGGAGCTGCGTTTGTCCGTTTCAATGCTTCATAGATTGCCACCGCAATGCGCGAAATCTGAGAGGTGCGGCTGGCATGCGGATCCACCGCACGCGCCGTAGCGCGAAGGCGCGCGCTTGCGGCGGCTTGGATGCGCCCGTTGGTGGGAAGCCCGGAGCGCCAGAGATTCCACAAGCTCGTCTTGCCCAGCGTGAGCTGCCTGTAAGTCCGAATGCACTGTTGACGCTCGCGCCCGATAATCTCAGACCATAGTTTCAGAGAGTCTTCCGTCTCCACGCTATCGGATTTGTTGACCATCTCCGAAAGCACGTCCAAGTCATGGATTTCCCCGAGCAAGTCTTGCACGCGCTTGAGATTTTCGCTCCACGCCGCGTACTGCTCGGGCAACAAGCTCTCCACCGTATAACGGAAGCGCTTCAGCCCGATGCGCAGGGCGTGCCATGGCTTGGGCTTCTCCGTGCGCAGCGCTCTTGCGTGAAGCTGCCTGGCGTCTTCGAACCTTTCGAGAGCCAGGCATTCTGCTGCAAGGCTGCCGGCAGGCACCAGGCGGCTGCGTAACCGAAGCATTCGCCCAAGCCGCTTCCAGGATTTTTGGTCAAATTTGCCGGCAACGTGCAGCGCCTCGCCGCGCAACGCCGGTTCGCTCGACTCGAGCGAGGCTTGCAGGTGTGCGCGTACAGGATCAGTCTCTGGCCCGAGCTTTTTGACCCACGCGTCCATCACTTGCGCATCGCGAAGTGCTCCCAGCGTGCGAAAGAGCTTGCGCGCAATCTTGCGCATCGCGGGCCACGCAGGGTCGGGATCGACTTCCTCCATCACCGCAGCGACCGACCGGCAGCGCCGGATGGATACACGCAGGTCGTGTACGGCGTCCACGTCCGGCGATGAGCGGACGCCTCCCAATTCGTTCAGGACCTCGCGCATCCAAAACGAAAGATCGCGGTGCTCCGCGTGAGCACCCGCAAAAACACCCCTACTGGCCATCAACAGCCTCGATGTCCCTCGGTTTGCCTCTAGACGAGAGTCCCTGCCGAAGGGGCTACAGAGTAACGCCGTGCGTCGGGCTAGTCCACCCGGAGGCCTGTGATAGCCTGTGGAAAACCCACAAAGCGTGAAACTCAAGCAGGCATTGGTTGAGAACGTTTGCTGGGGTGACTGAACACTGCTTAATGCTTTGGCCGACGTGCCTTTGAGGGCTTTAGGCGCACGAGCCAGCCATCTCCAGCACCGCTCCGGTATCTATCGTCAGTTCTTCGGCGCCTCCCGGGCGGAGGAAGGTAATTCGGGCGGAAGCCAAGCTGTCGAGAGAGAAAACAGGGCAGAGCACTTCATTCCTTCAGAGAGTTGGGGTCCGAAAGATTCTTAGGGCTTTTCTTGTTCAGT
>CAZGBQ010000001.1:165435-192059 GCA_964524045.1 uncultured Acidobacteriaceae bacterium | reverse complement strand
GGGGGTGGATAAGAAACGTACCCGAAAGGGCAACGCGCTCCGCCCCTACCTTACGCCCTCTAGGATATTGAAGATGGGCTTCCAGTACACCCCGGTGCTCTCGATCGCTACGTGCGTACACCCCGCACTGCGTAGCCACTCCCCGAGCTGCAAGAGTTCATCCGTCATCGTGGCAAAGGTACGGATCTCTTTCCGCCCTTTGGTAATCAAGCACGCCACCACCGTCTTGGCATGCACGTCTAGTCCACAACAACACGCATACACCACTTCCATCGCCAGCTCCTTTCGGTTCTGGCGGGAGAACCGTGCAGATCAAAGAGTCTGCTCTGCGTGCTCACCGCGGGGGTGGCAACAGGAAAAGGTGCCGGAAGACGGCTCTCGGGTCCGGCTCATAGACGGGCTGCAAGCACCAAGGCCTCTCGACCTCTGGCACACCAGAACCGGGGGTAGTGTAACCCTAGGCTGCCTTTTTTTCATCGGATAGGGTGAGGCGTGGCCTCATCACCGGCTCATAGGTCTACGGATGCGATCTCCTTGGCGCTTTGCCCTGGGAATGGCAGGTGACCTTCTACTCCTGGTCCTCGTGAGTGCTTATGTCCTGTGGCGCGGTTGGTGGGTTCCTCTGGTCCCTTCAATACTAGCCACCTCAGTGGCTGCCGCCATTGTCACGGCCTATATGTCGCAGAAGGAAAAAGCCCAACGAGTGTTACTGATGCAGTTGTTTTCTCGTCATGTTTCTCCGGAGATTGCGGAGACCCTCTGGCAGCGGCGCGCAGAACTCCTCGACGAGGGCCGACTTCGTCCGCAGCGGGCAATCGTGACAGTACTGTTTACAGACTTGCGAGGGTTCACTTCGGTATCAGAAAAGATGGCAGAAGAAACACTTATGGAGTGGCTGAACACGTACTTGGAAGCTGTAGTCCAGGTCGTGATGAACCATGGTGGTGTCATCGATGATTATGCAGGTGATGGATTAAAGGCCGATTTTGGTGTGCCTTTGCCGCGCACTACTGAGGCCGAGATTGCACAGGATGCGGTGAACGCTGTCCACTGTGCTCTTGCTATAGAAGAGACCGTACAACGCCTGAACACACTCTGTCAGGAGCGCGATCTTCCTGTCATCGGAATGCGGTTAGGGATTTTCACTGGTCCGGTGGTCGCCGGAAGTTTAGGAAGTACACAACGACTGAAGTATACGACCGTGGGCGATACCGTAAATACCGCCGCACGGCTGGAGAGTTTAGGGCAGGATGGAGAAGGCCTCACTGTAGCTCCTGGCCAGTGTCGGATACTCATCGGCGAGGCAACCTTGCACTATCTCGGCCAACAATTTGTTACACAACGGATTGGCGACATGAGTCTGAAGGGTAAAGAGCAAACGATCATTGTCTATCGCGTCTTCGGTCGTACGCAGCAACCTCAGGCAAATGCCCCTGCTCCAGCAACGCTGCACGCTGCATCCGCAGTGCTGAATCCTGGGGTGCGGTTGTGATGAGATCCGAAATCGCCGCCACAGTGTCGTACCACAGACCTTCCTCGGCATAGATGGCGGCAACGTCCATTGTATTTGCCCGGCCCAGCTTAGCCTGAAGGGCTTCTGTCGTCTTAGTCCGTTCGATTCCCCCGGCTGCGATAATGTCTTTCGATCGGTGGTTAGGATCGGGCACCAAGGCTACTGCCCACTGATAACGTACACCTGGTGAGAGACGCACGCCGTGGTCTATTAGCCGCACGCGCTGCAAACCAGGCGTGGTGGGAGGGTCGAGCTTGAGTTCAAGCAAGGGCTCGACCGTTTGCTCGTCGGTCAAGGTCACCTCAACCTGACAGGTAGTCGTCGCCGATAGATACCAATAGAGGGAGGGTTGCTCCTGGACCGTTAGGCCAACATGATCTGCAGGCGCCAGAACAGACAGCGTGAGTGTAGCATTTGTCTTCCCAGGGCCAGTTGCCAAGCAGATGTTTGCGCCGCGACTACCGCCTGCAACTAGACCATTCGGCGCCCCGAGTCCAAGAGGCGGTTTGTACACAGGCATGGGCGTCACGGCCGCGGGTTTGTTGTCTGCTGATTGGCCTTCGCGCTGGGAAGGGATTGTCGATTGTGGCGTCGGAGAGACAGCTGGACCTTCCTGCGGCGTGTTCGCACGACCAACTGCCTGGTCTGCTTGCTCCCCTGCAGTAGCCATGACATACGGGAATGCCGTAGTGAGCCCGATCAGCACAGTTCCTGTCAGAATGCTCATGCGCTTCATAGGATTCCCTCCTGGTTATAGCCAGTTGTTAAGCAGTAAAAACGCAGACCAGTACATTGGGTGTTGGTACCGTGGGTCGGCAAGCAATTTCTTCTGTGCCCGTTGCAGAGCAACAGCCCGGGAAACCGACGCGTCGTGCAGTTGCTGATAAAATTCCGCTACTAGGACCGCAGATGCTTCGTCGTTCACGGTCCACAGGGTCGCTAGCGCACTTCTGGCCCCGGCCTTGATCGCCACGCCGGCCAAACCTAACGCCGCCCGGTCGTCACCAGCTGCAGTTTCGCACGCACTTAATGTCAGCAGTTCCAGGGGCCTCTCGCGGAAGCGAAAAGGCTCTACGACCTGAGTCAAACGGTCCATGGTCAATTTATCATCAAAGGTGAGCAGAAAGCTTTTCTCCACTTCTCCGGCAAAGAATCCGTGCGAGGCGATATGCACGATAGAGAGCGGCTGCTCCTTCGCCTCCTTTTCCACATTAGCAGTGAGAAACTTGTTGTTAAGTAGGGGATGACCACCATAGAGATGCTCTACGGCTTGCAGTTCCGATGCGACGTGAGGCAGCGCAGGAAAACCTTGCACGGATTCTGTCAGACCCGCCGCCAAAACTTGGGTATCTTCCTTCCTAAGAGGACGAGGATCGGTGAGATCGAGTCCCGGCGTAGTCGCTACGGCATACTTGCTGATGAGGAATTGGGCGCCATCGTGTAGCACTGCCATAGGAATCGTGCGTAGCGGCCCGTCCGGTACGAAGACTAAGGTGTCAGCCGAGACGGCGGTCAAGTCCGGCTCCAGGGGACGAATGAGCCAGTCGTATAGACGCTGCGCGTGCGGAAGGTATTGTCGGGTGGTCCGTTTCTCCACTTTGTTGCTCAGGGCCTTGATCTCGCGCGTCAGGGTGTCTGCGCTGACCGGCACGGCGAATCTCTTCAGCCCACTCGGTAAGCTCACTAACAGTTCCGTACGATCAGGCAGGATGATCGGATAAACTACGACCGCCGTCTGCGATACCACGTCAAGCCGCGCTACCCGTGACCGGGCAGTATCCACGCAGTCATCGCGAAAATAGTCGCGTAACTCAGCCACCCGCAGCAATTCCACCGTCTCGCGTGCTTCGCTGAGGTAAGGTTCATACTGTTCACGTTGTGGCAACGTGGCGGCGCGCTGCAGAAGAAGGTCCACCAACTCGAAGTATACCGGGCCCACGGACTCACGAAAGGACGTTTGCGTGCTGCCATAGCTAATAGGCATGCTGTAGCGGATGGCTTGCAAGGAGGAAACTGCTCCGCGATATGTTGCAATCGCTTCCTCCACTCGGCCTAGCGCTTTGAGCACACGTCCTGTCTGCCACTGCCAGCGGTACAGAGATTCAGGGGCATTGATTTGTTGAGCAGCGAAGGTCGCTCGCTGAGTGAGCTGCAGAGCGTCCTGGTACCGATGCTCGTCCTCATAGAGAGCACCGAGATATCCCAAAGCATATGAGGCCGCACGCTGGTCGTTGATGGTCTCAGCGATGCGCGCGGCCTCGCTCAACATGTTAAAAGCACGTTGCGAGAGTGCACTACTGGAGTCGGGAAGATAAGAGCGAAGGGTACGGTAAGTCACACCAATAGTGATCAAGCCATAGAGTGTATCGTGAGACGGCTCCAGATTTTGGCTCTGGTCTGCGGCCTGGTCGAGCAACGTCTTGGTCTCTTGATATTGTCCATTTTGTAGAGAAGCGGTTGCGGCATTGATCTGAGCCCTCAGCGCCAAAGTCTTCTGGTTGCCGGTTGTCTTTGCCAGCGTCAGGCTCTCACGGTAGGCTACCAATGCCTCTGGATATCTTTTTTGCGTCGTGTACCAATTGCCAAGATCGTTCAGGATAGCTGCTGACAGTCCAGGATTCTGGGACGTCCTGGCGATACTCAGACCTTCGTTGAGATAGCGATAGGCAGTCTCCGCCGGCCCAGTGGCGATGTACGCATTGCCGAGGCTGTGTAACACAGCAGCAATCTGTGTCTGGTCTCCCGATTGTTTAGCAAGCGTCAGGGCTAAGCTGAGGCTGGAGAAGACTTCCTGGTACTGACCCAGCGCCTGATCAGCCTGGGCCAGGTGTGTCAGAGCTTCACTTTGTCGTGCAGGCTTTGCTGCTTGTTCATATAGGCGAGCGGCTTCACGCCAGTGCAACACTGCTTGTTCAAAAGCTCCCTGCTGAAAGGCTTTTCGACCTTCCGCCATTTGCTCTTCTGGTGAGGCATTCGCAGACTGCGCGAAGGCCGGAGTGTCGAGGAACGCTGGACTCCAGAGGGAAAGGAGCAGGAGGATAATGCTCCAGAGAGGTGAACGGAAAACTGGGAGATACTTCATGTAATATACCGGGCCTTTTGCTTTTGTTAACCTTGCTGGTCCTATTCCCGTTCGTCCTGAGCCCTTCGACTCCACTTCGTTACGCTCAGGACAGGCTACGCGCAGCGAAGTCGAAGGACGCATTTCCCCTCCTACCTCTTACATTTCTCATCTAGTGTTATTCGTGGAAGCTCCTGCCACACTACCTGATGCTTATCATCACTCTCTGGCTCATCCTGCACACTGGCTGCGTTAGCCTCATACAACGGACTGGGTAAGATCCCCGCAGGCTGCAATGGCATCCCTGCCCGCCCAGTCACCACAAAGCTGCTCACTTGCCCTTCTCGTCGCCGCCCCGCACATCGATCCTCCACTAGCGCCGCCGTGCTCAAATAGCTCTGTGGTAACGGTGCAATACTACTACTCAAGTTATTGACCACTCCACGGATATCAACCGTACCACTGATCCCCTTCTGCGAAGAGGCATCTACGACGCTAGTGGGAGAAGCAATGAACACATCGGCCCCGATGTTGATATTACCCCCATCGCCCTCCACCGCCCGGGCAATGACTTGGCTGTCGTTGAGGATGACATAGTGGGGATCGATGGTGATGTTGCCCGCATCTCCGGTTCCACCTTGCACGCTGGTAGTAATCTGACTATCTACCAACTCGACGATGTGGCCAGCGGAGAGATCGATCTTGCCGCCGCCGGATTGAGTGGACTCCGTACTCACCGAACTATTACGACCGCGGAAGGTGTCGTCGGCATGAATCGTGATATTGCCGGCATTGCCTGACGTAGAGCTGCTGGCCGTGATCGCAGCTTTGTCATTGGTCAACTCGATCTGCCTTGCCTGCACCTGAATGTTCCCGCCCTGCCCCGGACCTGCCGTGGTGGTGACGATATCCGCGTCACCACTCATGGTTAACTTGCCAACCTCCAGCTTGATGCCTCCGGCATTGCCCGTACTTGCAGGAAAGGAAGCAGATGAGATTTCTCCCCCATCGCTTAGGTTCAAGGTTGGCGCGGAAACGAAGATATGGCCGCCAGCCCCGCTGCCAATGAACGCAAAGGTAAACAGGCCACTGGGAAAGCCCGTGCTGTCACGGCCGGAGAGGGAGATGGAATCTGTGGCAATGACAGTGATATTCCCTGCACGGCCCGGGCCGGCTATGTCAAAGGGAGTCGCACTCCCTGCAGTGGCGTAGATTCCGCCGCCATTGCTGATGGTTAACGTTCCTACCTGTATCTCGGTGTTCCCCGCGTTGCCATCGCCCGCGTTAAAGCTACCTAGGAACCCGAAATCTGCCGTTAATCTACCGACCTCGAGCCTGAGGTCTCCCGAATTGCCCTTGCCGTAGGTACCAGAGATTATGCTTCCTGTAGCAGTTAACAGCAACTCAGGTGTTGAAATAAACAAGTTTCCTCCGGCCCCACTCCCCTTTACCACGGTGGTGCCTATAGCGCTCGATTGACCCTGGCTGGTCTGACCGGAGATAGAGATCGACTCGGTCGCATGGACGGTTATGTTACCACCGCGGCCCGGGCCGCCTGTCCCATAGGGGATAAGAACACCATCCTTACGCTGGCCAGTCCCTACACTGGTGGTAATCACCGCCCCGTCGATGAGCGTGAGTTTCCCTACCTGCACGTCGCTGTTCCCCCCATTGCCATCGCCTAAAGTGCCAGCGCTCATGGCTGCTTCATCTCTCATCAGCAATACGGGTGCTGAAACGGACAGGGTGCCGGCATCCCCTTTGCCAACGGTGCTCGCCGCAATCACAGTCGTATAATTACCAGCATCCCTCTCACCAGCGATAGAGATCGACTTAGTCGCATTGATGGTCAAATTTCCGCCATGGCCTGTGCTGTCTGTGCCAATGTAAGCGAAAAGCCCATCTTTAATGAATCTTTCCCCTACATTAGCGACGATTCTCCCGCCCCCTGCAAGTGTTAACTGCCCCACTTGCACGTCGAGGTTCCCCGCATTGCCAGCACCAAGGGTGCTGGAGCTGATGCGTCCCCCATCTATCTGCAGCAGGGGGGCAGAAACGGACAGCTTCCCGGCATCTCCCTTATTCACGGTATTAGTGAACAGCCCGCTCGGATTGCCATCGCTATCGCCACCAGAGAGAGAAATTGTATCAGTTGCATTGACGGTTACATTCCCACCGCGGCCCAGGCCACCGGTCCCACTCGGAGTGGGAACGCTCTCTTTGTACTCAATCAGCCCTGACCCGGCTTGGATTTGCGCCCCGCCTGCGAGTGTGAGCGTGCCTGCCTGCACATCTACATTGCCTGCATTAGCATCACCCACTGTATGAGCATCTATGGTTCCCCTGTCCGCCATCGTCAGCGTGGAGGCTGTGACAGACACCTTTCCGCCATCTCCTTTGCCCAAGGCATTGCTGAACAGCCCGCTCTTAACGCCCTTGCTGCTACGCCCAGAGATCGAGATGGTGTCCGTCGCGGTGACACTCAGCGCTCCCCCGTGTCCATCACCACTGGTGCTGGTGTCGATCCGGGCACCGTCGGTCAGCGTGAGCTGTTTGACTTTCAGTTCGGTGTTCCCACTATTGCTTGCTCCGGCAGCCGTGGACTCGATACGTCCATCGTTGGTGACGGATACATCTCCGGTGATCTGGGCATCCACTCCCACACGTGCCCCGTCAGTGTTGCCTTGCGTGTTGGAGCTAATGACGGCATTGTCCACCACCAACCGACCTCCACGAATTAGTACGCTCCCCCCGCTCTCACTATCAGTGTTGATATGCACCCCTTGCGAAGCCTCTATCTTCCCTAACCTGCTAAAGCCCTCCATCTTCAGGTCCGGCCCCTGCTCCGAACTTGTGGGAACCACTTCTCCTGCTGAGGCTACGCTGGCCAGGTTAATCTGGCCGTGGGGGGCAGACAGACTTCCCCCTGTCACCTGAATATCCCCACCCACCACTGACAAGGTCTTCCCCTCTGGCACCTTGAGCGTACTGCCTTGAATAGAGATTGCAGCAGGATTCCCACTCAGAAACCCGAACGCGGCTGGCGGGGCTGAGGTTAATACGCTCCCCTGTGAGAGATTGGCCGAGAACTTCTCACCATCGGCCAGACGGAGATAATCTGCCGTACTCACATGAAACGAGCCCGGCACATCCAATGTCGCATTGGGCCCAAACAGTACGCCACTAGGGTTGAGTAAGTATAGATTAGCTTGGGGCATCTCCGAGCGCAGCTGTCCATCGATGAGGGACTGCTGCCCACCCGTCACCCGCCCAATGACATTCTCCACGGTGGCGGGCCCAGTGAAGGTCGCACTCTCCCCAGTGTGGACGTTGAACTGGCCAAAGCTATGAAACAGATTGTTACCATGCACTTGACCCACTTTGGCATCAATGGCGTAGTTGGGGCCCGTGAGGGGCCCTTTGGGCCCAAGGGAGCCGTCCAGGGTGATCTGCGCGTGGCTGATAGAAGGCAGCAGAAAGAGAACTCCACCAAATATGAGGGAACGTAAAAGGAGGCAAAGCAGACGAGTGAAGTGAAAGACAGTTCTCATAATATTTTTCTCGCCTTACAGGGTGCTGAAAAAGGCCGTCCATGCTTCGACTTCGCCCTACAGGTGTAGCCTGTCCTGAGTTTGTCGAAGGGCTCAGCACGAACGGCAATACTAAGACAACCACTAAGCCCATTCGTCCTTCGACTCCTCTCCGCGCAGCCTGCCCTGAGTCTGTCGAAGGGCTCAGGACGAACGGGATAGCGTACCGTCTTCACCCTAACTCCCTTAAAACATCGCAATGGCAAACTGCATATGCAGCCCCATGTCCTGCAAATTCCCTCCCGACGTTGTAGCGTGCCGTAGTGGCAACCCCCAGTAGATCTCAAACTGCGGAGTCAATGGAATTCGCTGTGGGATCGTCACAGCCCAACGCAGTCCAATTCCCACACTGGCCAGCGTCCGTGGAGTCGGAGTCGCGATCGTCGTATTCCACGCCGTACCAAAATCGACGAATGGCGCCAACTGGACCATGTCTGCCCACCACTGATTGTTAATCACTGGAATGCCAGTCTCAAACGACGCGATAAACCCATTGTCACGCACCAAACGGTTTTCGCGGTAGCCGCGTACGCTAAATCTCCCCCCTACAGCAATCTGTTCGAGTGGCAACAGAGGATCACTTGCCAGTTGCAGGTCCATGCGTACAAGGGTCTGGATGTCCCTGGCTCCCCACCGTCGCGCCCATTGAAATTGCCCTAACCATGAGAAGAAGCGTCCGTCTGGGAGGCTGGCGCGATTGGTCGTTGCATCCCAAACATCTAGGCCCACAGAGAACCGCGAGCGCGCCGCAATCACTTGGGTGGGACTCCGATCGATCCATTCCAAAGCTACGCGTGTTGCCGTTATGGTGGACTTCCCATTCTGGATCCCAGGCGAAAAAGAGAACGGCTTACCCAGCAAAAACTGCTTGCTCTCGAGATGCTCTCCTGTCAGCGCAAAAGTGAACTCTTGGTTAGGCGTGCGGTAGACCGGGTGTCTGATAGTGACCCCATAGATGTCCGAGCGACTGTCGATATCGAGTGGATCAAATGGCGCCCCTCGACAGCGGTGAAGTTGTTCTTCCGGTACTCCAAGCTCACGGTGGTATCGCGCGCGGTCACGGGAAAGGCATACTGGGCATCAAGTTGCGGATTAACCCCTTCTGAACCCGCATATGTGACACTCAGGCGATCGCCATAGCCAGTCAGGTTCCGATGCTCAAGAGCTATCAGGCCACGTTCAGCCCCAACTGTGGGGGATTGGTAGTTGTTGAATCCTATCCACACCGAGTAAGGCCGGCGCTCGTCCACCCGAACGTGCAGTATGCTATCACCAGGTCCCACGCCAGGACTGAGTTCGGCGTTCAGTTGCTGGATCAGTGGATCTTGCTGCAGGAGTTGCAGTCGCCGCTGCATGGCATTGAGATTTACTGGCGGCCCAGCATCTAGGGCTAGGCGATTTTGAATATAGCTCGCACGCAACCGTGAGTTTCCCGTCACTTCAATCTGGCTGAGTTCACCTTCGATAATATTCAGCGTTACTACCCCATCGGTCACACCCTGGTCGGGGATGATCGCGCCGGAGTTGATATAACCTTTCTTGATGTAATAGTGCGTCAGGGCTAGGCGTAGAGACTCTAAGTCCTCGGAGGTGAGGTCTCGGTTCACATAGGGAGCGGTAACGGTGGCTAGTTCTTTCGTAGAGATAACCGTGTTGCCGGTGAGGCGGATCTCACGCACGAAGACATGTACGTATGGCAAGTGTTCGGCTTTTTCCGCCGGCGGCAGCGGCGGCGGGGGTAAGGTCCATTGTGGCGGCGAGCCGGATGGTTGATCCTCCGGTAGTCGCATACGTTGCTCACTCGACCGCCCGCTCGGGTCTACACGTAAGCTTTGCTGCGCCAGGGCAACCGTGGACATCAAGATTATGAGAACCAGCGAAACGCTACAGAGCGCGCCTTTGTGAACCCTCTCCGGATTTCTCCACCCCTCCATGTGTTTCTTCCTTGCAGAAGGTCTCCACGGCCTCGGGCATGCGCCGTTAGTCAGCTTCAGTAAACAATGTTAAAAGGAGAATAAATAAGAGAACTCGTCCGTACGGCGCGGCGCCTGAGGTTTTCCCTCTCTGCTTTTTCGCTGACAAAGCTTGAGTGAGCAATGCCGTCTGGGTGCTCTTGCCGCATCCTTCGATACCCTCAAAGGTAATAAAAAAGCCCGACATAAGAAGCTTACTGTATCGGGCGCAAAGGAACCTGAAAAGGGAGCAACGGAGGATTGCCGCGCTACTGTGACTGTCCTGCTGCCCTTGGTTGGTCTTCTGTATGAAGACCTTCAGCGAGAGGAGAGAAAGGAGGGCGTGCCCGTCTTTCTTAGACACGTCAGACGAGAGGCGTGCTCACTCTTCTCCGAGAGGCAACCACACCTGAAAACAGCTTCCCGCAGGAGGCGTGTTAGTGACACTGATCCGCCCCTCATGCGCGTCCACAAATTTTTTCACGATGTATAATCCCAGCCCGCAGCCAGCGAGGCTCGCGGTTGCTGGAGCCTGATAGTACTTTTCGAAAAGCGCGGCTGCCTCTTCCACGGCGATCCCTGGACCAGTATCGGTTACCGCGACACAGACAGCATCGCCATCGAGACGAGAACTCAGGGTGACGATTCCTCCCTCCGGTGTGAATTTCAAGGCGTTGTAGAGCAAGTTTCCAATGACCCGTTCGAGCGCCATCTTATCCCCTATCAGTAAGGGAAGCGGTTCTTGAAATTGGCCTTGCAACGTAATCTGGCTGCGTTTCGCCTCGGGCTCATGGTCTTGGAGCACGTGTTGCAACAGCGCGTTGAGCTGGAGAGATTGTCGATCCAGTTTCAGCGGCTTCATGTCTAAGTTGTGGAAATCGAGATAATTGATAATTAAAAACCGCAGCATTCGCACGTTGTGAGAGAGGCGCTCAAGGAGATCATCAACGGTATGGTTTCCCGTTTTCTCGAGTTCGTCGGTCAGTATTTCGAGGTATCCTAGGATCGAGCTAAGCGGCGCGCGGACTTCATGCGACAGCATAGTCAGAAACTCTGTCTGTCGTTGGAGGACCTCTTTGTACCCAATGACTTCTTGTGCTGTCAGTTCCAAACTTTTCATCGCTTGTCCCTTAAGACCCTGGCTATCGGTTTGGAATTCCATTTTGTACACCTCTTCGCTGTTCCGTTTTTCTCTCCTTCACCAATTACCTCGCCTCTGCGTCTCCACCAAATGAGTTAAAAACTGCCACACTTCCACCGGATTACGTAGATAATATTGTGCGGAGGTCTGACGTGGCGGATCAGCTACAAGAATGGTCACACCCCGCCGGTTCAGCACTTGGAATGCACTCTCGTCCGTTGCATCATCTCCAAAGTACACCGGCAGAGTCGTCTGATCGCACGACTGCAAGAGCCAGGTGATAGCTTTTCCTTTGTTTACTCCGAGAGGGTGCACTTCTACAACTTTATTGCCTTGCAGCACCTCTATTGCCGCCCCTTTCGCTTGATAACTTCGAACCGCCACCAGGAACCATTTCACGACTTGTTCTGCGGCCTCAGGCTGGGCCAAGCGATAGTGCACGGCGAACGCTTGCCCTTTGTCCTCGACAAAGACGCCAGAGACGCCGGCCACCAGTTGCTCGGCCCGCTTTCGCAACTGGCGCAAAATTGTGGAAAACGCACCGGGCGGCAACAGGGCAGTCACCTCCCCATTTGCAGTGCATACTTCGAGGCCATGCGTACCGATATAGGCAACTCCTGGGATGGGAAGCAACATGCGTAAATTAGCCAGCGTGCGTCCACTCACAATGGCCACGCTGACTCTCGGAGTCCGCACGAGTCGTGAGAGGAGCTGCAGCACTGCTGCAGTTGGTCGCGCTTCATCAGGACGAGGCGCAATCGGCACTAACGTGCCATCATAATCAAGCGCCACCAATAATTGAGGCGCCTCGACACACCGGGCGGTGATGTCCGCCGCTACAGGTCGGGGTAAAAGGGACGACGTCACGGTCGGAGCCATCAACTGACCAGACAACCAATAGTCAAAGAAACAACCCGAACTCAACAAGGAGAACGATGGCTCCTGAGGCGGTAGCACTTTCTCTCTAGTATTCATACATTGGTGCTCCTTCCGCCTCCCGTTTTCTTCTCACACCAGCCCCATTGTCATAGTCCACGAGAACAGCATGATCGTGACGGTCGTTCTGCAAGAGCGCCACGGTATGCAGGATTTTTCCCGCCCAGCGATAGATGTTGTTTTTCTCTACCGTCGCGCGTAGGGCGCGCATACGAATGGCCCGCTCTTCTGGGCCCATCGTGAATGCGGTGTGAATGGCGTCAGCAAAGCCCTCCGTGTCATAGGGATTGATCAATAATGCTTGGTGCAGTTCTCGCGCCGCGCCGGTAAATCCACTGAGGACGAGAACGCCAGCCTCATCCGTCTTAGCGGCAATATACTCTTTGGCGACGAGGTTCATACCGTCGTGCAACGAGCTGACGAGACAGACTTCTGCGACACGATACAAGGCCAATACCTGCGTAAGAGGGAATTGGCGACGCAAGAGGAGAATCGGGAGCCATGCGTGGTTCCCATGTCGTTTGTTAATTTCTTCAACAAGATGGTCGATCTCGGCATTCAGTTCTTTATAGCGGGAAAGATGCCCACGACTCTCTGGTCCCGCTTGTAGGAAGACAATACGCTCCCGATGTTCGGGGTATTTGTCGAAAAATCGATCGATAGCAAGTAAGCGCTCGGGAATCCCCTTGGTGTAATCGAAGCGGTCCACACCAACACATACGCGATGACCCTGTAATCTGAGCGTTGTCTTCAGTTGTTGGCTTGCGGTTGTGACCGCTTCGTCGTCAACCTGTTGCGAGAGCGCTGTAAAATCCGTGCTGATAGGAAAAGGGCGCACGAGGGTTTCTATGCCGTTATGATGAAAAACGGACGAGCGCTCACGATCGATACGCACTTCCAACTCACGCTCCGCCGTGGAGAGAAAATTGTCACAGTGAAAGCGAATATGGAAACCGAGGAGATCGTTGGCCAACAAGCCCCATAAAAGTTCGTGCCTCCAGGGACAAATCCGGAACACTTCAGGGTTGGGCCAGGGGATGTGCCAAAACTGCGCCACCAACACGTCTGGCCGCGCCTCTTTCAGCAAGCGGGGCAGCAAGGCCAAGTGATAGTCCTGAACCCATACGATCGCCGCTTCGCCGTCAATCTCTTCGAGCACGGCTTGAGCAAATTTTTCATTGACTCGAACATACATGTTCCAATCCGCCAGGGAAAAACGCGGGCGCGCAAAAACGACGTGGCACAACGGCCACAGCGCATCGTTCGCAACCCCATAATAATACCCAGCTTCTTCTTCCTTGGTGAGCCAGACCCGTCTGAGGGTGTAGCGAGGATCCTCAGGAGGAACGAGCACCCGATCTGACGCGTCGACGACTAACGGGTCCGCCGCCCCACTTCCGTGCGCCACCCACACGTCTCCGCAGGCGCGGAGGACCGGATCGAGGGCGCTCGCCATACCAGAAGCTGGACGCTCGCAAATAAGAGCCCCTTTCTCGTAACGATGCAGATAGGGTTCGCGATTAGACACCACGACAAGCCGCCGGTCGCTGAGCTGCTCGCGGATAACGTTCTGGAGTACCGTTTCAGTCCACACAATGAGTCCCTCCGCCAGAAGAGTTGGACTGCTTGGGACAGGGGGAGCAAGGACGATGCCGTCGCAGTCCAGAGAAAGAGCGACAGGTTTTATCTCGTGAGCGGAGCAGACTGGGACGGTGCGCGACCGCACGGGGGTCAATCTGCCTTTAGCTTACCTTAAGCTCTCTCGCTTTCGTCACGGTGGTTCTTCCTCGGTTCGTTCCCCGGCAATTGGGGTGCAGCTCTGGATCTGCAGCTCCGCGCCGAGAGGCCCGATCAGTCCGAGTCCTGCGCTTGCACTCACGATAGGGGAGGCAAGGCGCATACGCCCTCACCCTACAAGACACTTCTTGGGCAAAGGCCACATGATCAATTCTGTTCTTCTATTCCAGCACACGACTTTCTGTAGTCAAGCTCCACATGGAAGCATGGGCGGGGCGAGGCAGCGCACCTTGCAAAGAAGGAAAAACAACATGGTGCTCTCCGTCTCCTTATGCAGTCAAAGACGAAGACTACTCTTCTGCAGATCGCCGGCAGATCTCCGAACGAAATCATCACTTTCTGCGACTACGTTGTTCAGGCTGCGTCTCCCGAAGGAGTCGCTCAATCACTTGCTTCAGCGTCTGAGGATAAAAACGAGAGAATAGAGACAGGCATGTATGGCAGAGCTCGCTCCAGACTCGTAACGAAACGCACACCATGAACAGGGATGTACACAGCGCCAAGGAATAACAAGCTCCACTTGAGCTATAGCGTGACTGTTGCGCGATTCCCCAAGCGAGCCGATCGATAACACGCCTCCGCAATCGCCACCGCACGTAAACCATCGTGCACTGTGATGGGGAATGGCTCATCATTGCGGAGGCTCGTCACAAACGCCTGTACCGTGTCCCGCACAGTTGGGACAGGCGGAGCAACCGGCAACTCGGTTCGCATGCTCCCCTTGAGGAGATAGGCAAATCCACGCGCATGGTCGCCGACAAGTTGTCCCTTTTCCCCGGAGAGTTCGATCAAGCCGGAACGGCTGGCGGTGGAACGCGAACCAAAGACGGCGCCTTTCAGCACAGAATCACGCATGCGACACATCATGACAAAATTATCTTCCGTCTCTCGGGTGACGACTTGAGACGTTTGACACCACACCTCCTCTACCTCATAGTCTGTGAGAAAATAGAGCAGATCGAAACTGTGCACGCCGGTGTGCAGCACAATGCCGCCGCCTTCGGTCTTGCGATCTAGCCACCCCAACGACGAGGGTTCGAAACGTTGGCTCAAGTAGACCGAATGTAAGGGAGCGATTTCAGAAAGGCGCCCTTTGAGCGTTTGCACGACGGCATTGAAGCGCAACGTATGAGCAACCATACAACGCACGCTTGTGGCGACGATCAGGTCTTGCATGCGGCGCGCTTCGGCCACACTGACCGCGAAGGGTTTTTCGATGAGAAGCGCCTTTCCAGCTCGACACACCTCGTTTACAATCGCTCCGTGATACGCAGGAGGAACGACGATGATAATCGCATCAACATGCGGATCCGCAATGAGATCGCGAAAATCCTCATAATAGGCGCAGCCGTATGCAGCGGCAAACGGCTCGCCTTCCTGGCGGTTCCGTCGACAGACAGCAACCAAGCGCGTCTGCGGCAGATCCTCGACAATATGCTTTGCGTAGCGGCCGCCATGTCTCCCGGCGCCGATCAAACCAATACGTAATGGCGTCATCATCAAACGATACCCGATTGCATGCGGTCAGCAAAGTCTCACATTGGTCCCCTACGCCGACAAGCTCCAACGCCCTTTCTACGAGGAAGATATGGTACACTCTTTCTCATGACACACCCCCGGAATCCGTCAGTAGCGGCGGATATCATTATCGAACTCGACACTGGTGGAATCGTCCTCATTCGTCGAAAAAATCCACCTCCTGGTTGGGCATTGCCCGGCGGCTTCATCGATTATGGCGAATCCGCCGAAGAAGCGGCGGTGCGGGAGGCGCGAGAAGAAACTCTGCTGGAGATCCAGTTGGTCGAGTTGCTCCATGTCTACTCCGACCCGCATCGTGACCCACGCCAACACACCATGTCTACCGTGTTTATCGCCAAGGCCGCAGGGGTTCCGCACGGGGCTGATGACGCAGCCGAGGCGGCAGTGTTTACTGAACAGAATCTGCCTGCGCAGCTTGCGTTCGATCACGCCAAAATCTTGCACGATTATTTCACCTACAAACGCACCGGTCAGCGACCTCGCTACAGTTAGGAATAAGGTTGAAAAAGCAACGAAGCGAAGAGGTCCATTTCATCGGCGTGGACTTGGCGTGGTCGAATCGCAACCCCACGGGACTCGCGGCGTTGCGTTGGCAGAGTGGTGCAGCCTCTCTCGTGGAACCGTTGCCGGAAGCGCTGGCGTACACCGATGACGAGATCGCCGCTTACGTCAAGTGCATCGCCGCGACAGGCGGCGTCGTCATCGCCATTGATGCCCCGCTCACGGTTCCGAATGTCACGGGACAACGCCCGGGAGAACGCGCGCTCAATGCCGTCTTCGCTCGCTTTCATGCCGGCGCGCATCCCGCCAATCGTGAGCGGTTAACCGGGTATAACAACGGGACAGTGCGGGGAGAAGACTTGCTCGTTCAGCTTGCGGCGCTCGACATTCGCCATGATCCAGTCCTTCTGCCTCACTTCTACACTCGCCAAGCCTTCGAGGCGTATCCGCATCCGGCGATGGTTACGTTGTTCAAGCTTGATAAAGTGTTGAAGTATAAAGCCAAGCCGCTCATTTCACACGAAGAACGGCTCGTGGCGTTTCGTCAGTATCAATATCATCTCCGTAACTTGCGCAATCAGATTCCAGCGTTGACCTTGCCGGAATCGTTACTGAGTGAAGCGCATTTAGTGAAGAAAGGGCGAGCGTTGAAAGCCTACGAAGATCAGTTGGACGCCGTATTCTGCGCATATATCGCGTTGTACTACTGGTGGTGGGGCGCAGCACGCTGCCGCATTTTCGGCGACATAGAACGCGGCTACATTGTTGCGCCAATAGGTTCTTTGCTTGCAAGCCCTCTATAATTTACAAACTACGCAAGCGTTTCAGCGCCTCTTCAATTTGATTAAGCCCTTTCTCCAGGTTCTGCATCGACGTCGCATAGGAAATGCGCATGTTATTCGGCGCGCCAAATCCTTCTCCTGCTACGACCGCCACTTTCGCTTCCTCCAAGAGATACATCGAGAAATCCATAGCCGAAGCAATGGACTTGTCTTTCCACTTGGCGCCAAAGTAGGATGAGATTCCCGGAAACACATAAAACGCGCCTTCTGGTAGAGTGCAAGTCACGCCTGGCATCGCGCGCAGTCGCTGCACGACGTAATCCCGTCGCTTCTTGAACTCTTGCGCCATGACGCCCACGGGCTCTTGCGTCCCAGTTAAAGCGGCGGCAGCCGCCGCCTGCGTGATGGAATTGGGATTTGACGTGCTTTGACTTTGTAAAGTTTCAATCGCTTTAATGACCGCTTTGGGCCCGGCGGCGTACCCAAGGCGCCAGCCCGTCATGGCGTAGGTCTTTGACACGGAATTGGCAATCAGTACACGGTCCCGCAGATGCGGCTTCAAGTTGAGCAGATGCGGACACCGAGGCGCGTCATAGAGAAACTTTTCGTACACGTCATCGGAAATCACAATGAGGTTACTACGCTCGATCACCTCAGCAATTTCCCGCAACTCATCTTCGGTGTAGGCCGCACCGGTTGGGTTGGATGGGCTATTCAAGAGCAGTGCTTTACTGTGTGGACCAATGGCGGCTTCGAGCTGAGCGGCGGTAATTTTGAAGCCGGTGTCTTCAGTGGTCATCAACAACTTGGGTTGCGCCCCGGTCAGAATGACCATGTCTGAATAGCTCACCCAATAAGGCGCGGGGATCAGCACCTCGTCACCCTCTTCAAATAAGGCGTGGAACGCATTGAAGAGCGTATGCTTACCGCCGCAATTCGAGATGACCTCATCCATCGCATACGTCAAGCCGTTATCGCGCTGAAGTTTAGCGATGATCGCTTCTTTCAATTCCGCCGTGCCGCCCACCGGCGTATATTTTGTTTTCCCTTGTTTCAGGGCGGTTACCGCGGCGTCTTTGATATGATCCGGCGTGTCAAAGTCTGGCTCCCCGGCGCCAAAGTCGACGACTTCGAGGCCTTCACGGCGCAGCGCCGCAACCTTCACCGTGACCATGAGGGTCGGCGATGGTTTGATCAACTGTAAGCGTTTCGCAAGGTTCATACGTTTTTCTCTCAATCCGCCATGCACAGAAATGCGTAGGGGCGCAACGACGTGCGCCCCTACCTGTAATTCGACTCATTACAGGAAGAGGCAAAGATTACGTTTTCTTCGCGAACTTTTCCTTCAATCGTTCCACCACGTGCGGCGGGACAAGACCATCCACATTGCCGTCAAAGCTGGCGATCTCTTTGACCAGGCGCGCCGCCGTATAAAAATGAGCGGCGCCGGTCATCAGAAAAATCGTCTCAATGTGCGGCTTCATGCGACGGTTCATCAGCGCCATCTGAAATTCGTAATCGAAGTCGGACACAGCTCGCAAGCCGCGGATGATAATCGTCGCCTCCTTTTTCTCAACGTAATCGACCAGGAGACCATAGAAGTGATCATATTCGACGCGATCCGCCACATCCTGTAGCTCCTCTTGGAACATTTCAATGCGTTCCTCTGGAGTAAAGAGGAAATTATCTTTCTGCGGATTGTAGACGGACGCGACAACGACCTCATCGACGATTTGCAGGCTACGTCGAATAATGTCGATATGGCCGTAGGTCGGTGGATCAAACGATCCCGGATAGATCGCTCGGCGTTTCACTCGGTTTCCTCGCCCTGACGTTGATAGAAGGACACCCCGGTTGTGCCGTAACGGCGACGGTCCGTCAAGACCAAGGGGGGATAGGAATCTGCTCCTTCCTCACGCTGGGTATGTTCGACCATCACCCAGGCGTGTGGTTCAAGGACCGCGCTGGCGGCCAAAAGTCGTAACGTTTTATCCACCAGCCCTTCTTCGTAAGGGGGATCAAGAAACACGCCGCCGAAGCGCAGCTTCAACTCTTCAACAACTTTGATTCCTTTGGCGGCGTAGGCGCGAATGATGCGACCTTGGCGGCGCAGTCCAGTGATCGTCAAATTCTCTTTGATCGTGCGTTGCGCATCTGGACTAGCGTCAACGAACACAGCGTTACGCGCGCCCCGACTGAGCGCTTCGATGCCCAGCGCCCCAGTGCCGGCAAACAGGTCAAGCACGTCGATGTCTGCTACAGCATAACGGCTTGTCAGGATATTAAAGATAGCTTCTCGGACTTGGTCCGCGGTGGGGCGTGTTTTGTGGCCTTTGGGGACTTTGAGATGTAGCCCGCCAGCCGAACCGGAGACGATGCGCATGATAAAATACGCTCATCCTCAAACACTGCGTTGGCGTGCGAGCAAGCGAGCGCGGAAATCGGCCAAGTCTCCTTGGCGGCTCTCGATGCGTTGACGTACTTCCCGCGCCTGCTGCTCCCGGGCTGTGAGATACGCTTCCACGTCCTCCCGGTGACGTAAATAGTAGGCGATGACCGCATAGATATAGGCTAACGTCGCGCTAGGGTAGCGCTGAGCGATCACTTCAGGGGTGGAGCCATCTTGGAACGCGTGAATCACCAGTTCTAATAAAACCCGAGAGCGATCAACACGGAGAGCTCCAGATGCATCCAGACGCAACGGGGGAGCCTCGGTTTGTAAGATGATGTCCATTGTTCTCTGCCTTTATTGGCTAGCAATATCCGCGCTCATGGGTCACGGCCAGACCATTACTTCTCAGATTCCTCCAGAATCGCAACAGGGCCAGGGTTCTAGTGCAGCGCGTGTTAGACGGACTTGCCGCCTTCGGACCACCGATCCCAATGAAGGCAACTGCGCACGGGGGCGCGTTTAGCGGGCTTGAAATCAGATCCGGTAAAGTAGCCTGCTGCTACGAGCCCTGCTTGGGTCATGTGGACGGGTAACTCCAGCACCCGCGCCATGTCCCGTTCAAAGTGTTCAATATGCAGAGTGGTCAAGACGGACCCGATACCACGGGCGCGAAAAGCCAACATCAAAGACCACACGGCGGGAAAAATCGATCCGTACAGCGGAGCTTGTGCGCCCGGCCCTGCATTCTCGACGCGCCCCTCAGCACAAGCCAAGATGAGGACTGGGACCACCGACAGATGCTTCATAAGCTCGGCACCCGCGCTAAACATCTTTTGCTGTGCCGTAAATCGCTTATCCTCTGGACTGGTCGCCCGCAAGCTAGACGTGTACGAATCGAGAGAAAAGGCTCCCGAACGGATTCCTTCGCCTGCGCGCCGGTAGATGTCCGCAACGGCAGCTCGCTGCGTGGCGTCAGTAATGACGATGAAATGCCAGGTTTCGCCGTAGAGCGCAGTCGGAGCCTGGATCGCGACCTCGATACAGCGTTCGATGATCTCGCGTCCGACGGGGCGTGTCAGATCGAGGCGCTTGCGAACGGCCCGGGTGGTCATAAGGACATGATCCACGCTGGCAAGGTGGATATCAGCAATGTCCATCCTATCTCCTCCCGTGCTCGGGGCTTGAGTCTTCCGAACAATGCTCAGCAGCAATCAGAGACTATCCTACTCTTAAACGGTGAAAATATGCACAGCCACCGCCGCCGCTTCGCCGCGCAGCATGCCGCCGCCGTTTTCCGTGAGACCAACTTTTGCGCCTTCGACTTGCCGCTTGCCCGCTTCACCGCGCAACTGCCAGAAGATCTCGGCAATCTGCGCTACGCCGGTCGCGCCTACGGGATGCCCCTTCGCCAGTAACCCGCCGCTGGGGTTCACCGGCAGACGACCACCCAACGCTGTAATGCCTTCGTCAATCAATCGACCGCCTTCACCAGTTTTGCAGAAACCCAGTTCTTCGTAGATGATAAGTTCAGCTGGCGCTGAGGCGTCGTGCAGTTCAGCCACTTGAATATCTTCGGGGCCGATACCAGCGACTTCATACGCCTTCCGCGCCACCCGTTCGGTAATCTCTGGGTCGCCCGGGCCACGATCTTTCCCGGAACCTAAGACTGAAGCTTTGACGTAGACAGGCTTCGCCGTAAATTTTTTCGCCAGCTCACTACTGGTGAGAATGACCGCAGCGGCGCCGTCGCCGATCGGCGAGCACATCATGCGAGTGAGCGGATCGGCAATCATCGGCGAGGCCAATACCTCTGTCATCGTCCTAGGGGTTTGAAATTGCGCATGCGGGTTGAGACTGCCGTGCGTGTGATTTTTCGCGGCAATCTTTGCGTACTGTTCTTTGGTCGTGCCATACTTGCGCATGTGGTCACGAGCGAACTCCGCATAAAAGTCCATGAACATGCTGCGAGATTTTCCGGCGCCGCCGTCGTCGCCTTGCCCTTGTGTTGCTTCATCCATCTGCGCCAAGGTCTGCTGCATCAATTCCACGTCGATTGCGCTGCCAAGCGCGTCAAACGATTTCTGCTTGTCTTTGTGGAAGAGTTTTTCCATACCGACCGCCATGACGACATCGTACATGCCGGAGGCCACATACAACCAAGCCAAGTGAAAGGCGGTCGCTGCGCTGGCGCAGGCATTTTCCGTGTTAATCACCGGAACGCCGCCGATACCCATGTCCCGCAGCACCACCTGACCACGAATACACTCTTGCCCAGTGAGAAGCCCAGCCATCGCATTGCCAACGGCCACCGCTTCGAGCGCTTTTTTCTCAACGCCGGCGCTTTTCAACGCGCCCTCAACTGCTTCGCGGGCGAGATCTTTCATGCTTCGGTCAATATGCTTCGCAAACCGCGTCATTCCAGCGCCGACAAGAGCTACGTCTTTCATGAGTCGTTTCCTCCTCAGGACAGTGTCAGGACTTTCCAGACCATACACACATTCCCCCTTGTTCTGCAAGGCGAATTTCGCCAGGATGAGCCATCGTGAATTTCGCACTGGTGCCGGTCAAAGCATTAGCCTGGGGAAAAACCCGTTTATCCGCGTTGCTCGCGGAAGAGGCGCGTCGGGCCGTGTCCCAGGCCATGTTAATCGATGTCCTGAACAGCCTTCGGCGTTCTTCCACAGTCGAGAGATTTGCCGTGGTGTCTTCCGACGTCACGTTGCTTTCCTTAGCACAGGAGTTCGGCGCCTATACCATCGATGAAGGGCGACCTCGGGGCCTGAGTGGGGCGGTCACCATCGGCACGGAATTTTGCGTGCGGCAAGGCGCCACTGCACTCCTCGTGCTGCTTGCCGACTTACCTCTGGTTGAGCCCGAGGACATTGATTTTCTCTTTCGTCAAGGTGAAGAAATCGGACACGGCGTAGTGCTTGCGACTTGCAAAGAAAGAGAAGGAACGAATGCGCTTCTGCGAGTGCCGCCGCTAGTGATCCCGCCCTGTTTTGGCGGCCCCAGCCTGGAGGCGCACCGGCAAGCGGCGCGACAACGAGGCGTGCCGTTTCGTGCAGTGGACGTTCCACACATCGCCTTTGACATTGACTCAGTTGAAGACTTGCGGCAATTGATCGCACACCCGTCTCCGACACATACCTACTGCATACTGCAAGAACTTGGCGTCTACAAGAAACCTTAAAAATCCTAACTTCCTTTCTCCCCTATCCTTTTTGCGCGTTCTTTCCTATGGTTACTATCTCACGCATGAACCAACCACAGCTTGTCATCATCGCTGGCCCCACGGCGACCGGAAAGACGGCACTCGCTATCGAACTCGCGACTCGGTATGGAGCGGAGATTGTCGGCGCTGATTCTCGCCAAGTCTATCAGTACCTCGATATTGGCACCGCCAAACCAACTCCCGAGCAACGCGCAACGGTTCCGCATCATGTGGTCGACATCGTGCGTCCAGACGAACATTTCGACGGCGCGCGGTTTCGTACGGCAGCGTTGGAAGCAATTCAGCAGATTCTGGCGCGCGGGAAGCGCGTCCTCGTCGTGGGAGGCACAGGCCTGTATCTGCGTGTGCTCACCCGAGGACTGTTTGCCGGACCACCGGCTGATCCTTCTCTCCGTTCTCATTTACAAAAACAAGGGGAAGCCGAGGGCAAAGGATTCTTGCATCTCTGGCTGCAAGAGGTGGACCCCGCTGCGGCGCGGCGCTTGCACCCCAATGACACGGTGCGGCTGGTGCGCGCACTTGAGGTTTTCCTTTTGACGAACACGCCCATCAGTCACTGGCAACAGGAGCATGGGTTCCGTGAAAGTCCTTTTCGCACCCTCACTCTTGGTTTGGTCATGGAACGAGAAACTCTGGCCCAACGCATCGAGCAGCGCTGTCGTCGGATGCTACACGACGGGCTTGTCGAAGAGGTGCGCCATTTGTGGAGCATGGGGTACGGACCAGATCTGCAGCCGATGCGCACGATCGGTTATGCGCAAACCGGAGATATGCTGCAGGGACGCTATGGCCCGGAAGAGGCCTTGACGCGAATGGTGTTGGAAACAAAACGCCTCGCTAAGCGACAGCTCACCTGGCTGCGCGCTGAGCCTGACGTACAGTGGTTTACCTCTATGCAGCAGCAAGACATTGAAACGGCAGTAGCGAAATTTTGGGACATTGAGCCAAGTGCTGGCTCACTCCTTCAATGAGGAATGGAGGCGGTCATGCCGACAACCTATCTCGAATTTGAAAAAGCTTTGGTAGACATTGACAAACGATTGGAAACGCTCCGGCAACTGACCGCACGCTCGGACGAAGAACAGACCGAATACGCGGCGCTTGAGACTCAATGCCGCCAACAGGAAACGGAAATCTACGGGTCGCTCTCTCCATGGCAGCGGGTGCAGCTCTCGCGTCATACCGACCGTCCTTACACCCTGGACTACGTCGAACAGCTCTGTGGGGAATTTGTCGAGCTGCATGGAGATCGTGGATTCGCCGACGACCCCGCCATTGTCAGCGGACTGGCGCGCTTTCGCGGCAGACCAGTCGTCGTCGTGGGGCACCAACGGGGCCGCACAGTCGCCGAAAAAGTACGCCGTAACTTCGGCATGCCGCGTCCCGAAGGCTATCGGAAGGCGCTACGGCTCTTTCATCTCGCAGAACGATTCCGGCGGCCCGTGCTGGCCTTCATTGATACCCAAGGCGCTTATCCAGGCATTGATGCGGAGGAGCGGGGTCAAGCTGAAGCCATTGCTCGCAACATCCGGGAAATGTCCGGCTTGCGCACGCCGATTATCGTGGTTGTCATTGGCGAAGGCGGCAGCGGCGGCGCTTTGGCGCTCGGCGTGGGCGATCGCGTGCTGATGCAAGATAATGCGTGCTACTCGGTGATTACCCCTGAAGGATGCGCCGCCATCCTATACGGTGAACGGACTCCGGAACGTGCAGCCTGGGCGGCGGAGGCGCTAAAAATTACCGCCGCTGATTTGCTCGCGCTGAAAGTGATTGACGCGATTATTCCTGAGCCCCTCGGCGGCGCTCACCGACATCCGGAAGAGGCGGTCACGCTTGTCGGCGACGCCATCGCGCACCATCTCGATGAACTTGTGCAGATTCCTCTTGAGACGCTCCTCACCCAACGGTATGCCAAATTCCGCCGCATGGGAGAAGCCGCAATTGTGGACCCGGAAAGAATGCCCGTGTCTGCCTAAAAAGTAAGGCGGCGGATAGACGTACCCCAAGAATCATAGTAAGAAACGCTCCGTGCCGCAAAAACGAACTCCACCTTCGCTCGCTTTACTTCGAGAACAAATAGATCGCCTCGATGCGCAGGTGCTGAACCTCCTTAACCGCCGTGCGAGCCTGGTGACGCGCATCGGTCACCTCAAGAGCCGTGACCGGACCAGCGTCTACGTGCCAAGCCGTGAGCGACAAGTGCTGGCGCGCCTGGCCGAGCTGAATAAAGGCCCGCTCTCCACTGAAGCAGTGCGGGCGATTTATCGGGAAATCATTTCCGCCTCGCGAGCGTTGGAAGAACCGCTTCGCGTCGCCTACTTTGGTCCGGAAGCCTCCTACACGCACTTAGCGGCGCGTGAACAGTTTGGCTCACAAGTGCTTTTCGTCCCGCAAACGACGATCCCGCAAGTGTTCGCCGAGGTGGAGCGCGCCCAAGCCGATCACGGAGTCGTGCCGATCGAAAACTCAACAGAAGGCTCGGTCGCCATTACGCTCGACTCTTTTGTGGATTCTCCTCTGATTATTATCGCCGAGATCGCTCTGGAAATTCAGCATTGTTTATTGAGCCGAGCGACGCACATGGACCAAGTGACGCGCGTGCTGGCGCACCCCCAGGCGTTGGCGCAATGTCGCCGGTGGCTGGCGGCGCATCTACCCGGTGTCCCCACCGAGGAAGCGTCCAGCAACTCACGCGCCGCCGAGCTGGCGGTAGCCGATTCCCAGGTAGCGGCCATCGCTGGACGCATGGCTGCGGAACACTACAAACTGAATGTGCTGTCCTCCGGCATTCAAGATCAGGCCGCCAATTTTACCCGCTTTGCCGTGCTGGGGCGTGTGCAGCCGCCGGGGCAGCCCAGTGGACGCGATAAAACGTCGCTGCTCCTTTCCGTGCGAGACGAGGTTGGAGCGTTGTACCAGATGCTCCAACCGTTCGCGAAGAACGCGATTAACCTGCTTCGCATCGAATCGCGCCCCCTGAAAGGACGCCCCTGGGAATATCTGTTCTTTATTGATATCGAAGGCCACCTGCACGACGAGTCGATCGCCCGCGCGTTGCAAGAGATCCAGCCGCTCTGCTCGCTGGTCAAAGTGCTGGGGTCGTACTCCTCCGCTAACCACATGACAAGGTAAACTCTATGGACATCAGCAAACTCGTCCCGGAGTGGATTCAGACATTAACGCCGTATCAACCGGGCAAGCCGATCGAAGAGCTTGAACGGGAATATGGCGTGCAGAACTCCATCAAGATCGCCTCGAACGAAAACCCGCTTGGTCCGTCACCGAAAGCCGTCGCCGCGATTACGGCAGCGCTTCCGCATTTGCATCTCTATCCGGACGGTGATTGTTTCTATTTGAAACAACGCATGGCGGAGAAGCTCGGCGTTGATCGCTCACGTCTCATCTTGGGCAATGGCTCGAACGAATTGATCGAGATGATCGTGCGCGCGTTCATGCGCACGGGAGAAGCCATCGTGGTCGGTGAACATGCGTTCGCGATCTACCATCTCGTGGCGCAAGCCGCAGGAGGACGGACCATCGCCGTCCCTCACAAAGGTTTTCAGTTTGATCTGGAAGCAATGGCGCGGGCCATTACGCCGGAGACGCGGATCGTTTTTCTTGACAATCCTAACAACCCCACCGGCACGATCTACACCCGCAGCGAGTGGGAAGCATTCCTCAAAATCGTGCCTCACGACGTTTTTGTCGTGGTTGACGAAGCCTATTTTGAGTTTGTTGAAGATGGAGACTATCCAAATTCGCTGACGTACCAGGACGGCGCCCACCGGCTTGTCACGCTGCGCACGTTCTCGAAGATTTGCGGCTTGGCCGGGGTACGGGTGGGTTACGGGATCTCATCTCCGGAAATTATCGATGCGCTGAATCGAATCCGTCAGCCGTTCAACGTCAACTCCCTTGCGCAAGTCGGCGCGCTTGCGGCGCTGGATGATGAGGAGCACATTCGCCGGACGCAAGAGAATAATCGCAAAGGGATCGCGTATCTGCGGCGTGAACTTGATCGTCTCGGTCTGGAATATGCGCCCAGTTGGGGGAATTTTCTGCTAGTGAAGGTGGGAGCTGGAACGTATCAACGACTGCTGCCCGAAGGGGTGATTATTCGTCCGATGGAAGGCTACGGTTTTCCCGGGTATGCACGCGTCAGCGTCGGCACGCCGTCGGAAAATG
>CAZGBQ010000001.1:0-165335 GCA_964524045.1 uncultured Acidobacteriaceae bacterium | reverse complement strand
GGCTACGGTTTTCCCGGGTATGCACGCGTCAGCGTCGGCACGCCGTCGGAAAATGGACGATTTATTGCAGCCATGGAGAAATTGTTGAAACAACGCAGTGCGTGATGCGTGTTGCGTCAAGGCAAAACGTTCAAGAGATAAAACACGCCACGTAATACGCTCCACTTTGTAGCTATGCCTCTTCTCTTTAATCGTCTCGTTATCGTTGGTGTGGGCTTGATCGGCGGCTCGCTTGGGCTGTCTGCACGCGTGCGTGGGTTAGTCGGCGAAGTCGTCGGTTTTGGCCGCACCGAAGCCAATCTCAAAATTGCGTTGGAACGAGGGATTCTCGACTCGTACACCTTCGATCCAGCGGAAGCGGCGCGCGGCGCGGATCTTCTGTTGTTCGCCGTTCCGGTTGAGGCGACAAAAGCAACCGCAGAAAAGTTCCTTCCGTTTCTGCCCTCGGGGTGCATTCTCACGGACGCCGGCAGCACCAAGGAACAAGTGGTGAACACCTTGGAACAATTGCTGCCATCATCACTGCCGTTCGTCGGGGCCCACCCGATTGCCGGCACGGAGCATGCGGGAGCCGCTGCGGCGTTTGCGACTCTGTTCGAGAAACGACTCTGCGTGCTTACACCCACTGCCCGCACGGACCGTGCGGCGCTGGCCCGCGTGCGCGCGCTCTGGGAAGGCGTCGGCATGCGCGTGGAAGAGATGGACATGGTCACGCACGATCGCGTGCTCGCCCGGGTGAGCCATCTGCCCCATCTGATCGCCTTTAGCGTGATGAACGCGATGCTTGACGCCGCCGTGCCGGGTGTTGATCTCATGACTTATGCGGGCAGCGCCTTTGCCGATCTCACTCGCGTCGCCGCCAGTCCCGTTGAGATGTGGCGTGATATCTGCACGTCCAATCGCGATGCATTACTGGTTGCGATTGATGAATTTACCAAAGCGCTGACGTTGATGAAAACCTGCGTCACGAACGGTGACAGCGCAGGCCTCGCAACGGCGATCAACCGCGCGCGGGCCGAGCGCCAGCGTTTGACGAAGATCCGAGAACAGTCATGAGTAATGCAGCGAACGATACCGTGTTGATCAATCCAGCCGCAGGCGGCGTCCGTGGTGAAATCGCCTTGCCGGGAGACAAGTCGATTAGTCACCGCGCAGTGATGTTCTCGGCGATCGCTCAAGGAGAAAGTCATATTCGCAATTTTTCTGGTGGTGGCGATAATCGCAGCACGATTGGCACGTTCCGCACTCTGGGAGTGGAAATTCTCCAATCTGGGACGGATGTGTTAGTAAAGGGGCGCGGCTGGAATGGACTGCAAGCGCCACGTGAGACGATCGATTGCGGCAATTCCGGCACCACCATGCGGTTACTCTCCGGGCTGCTGGTGGGCCGCCCGTTCCCGTCTCGCTTGGACGGTGATGACTCACTGCGGAGCCGCCCGATGGCGCGCGTCATAACACCGCTGCGTCAGATGGGGGCCGACATCCGTAGCGAAGGAAAAGAGAACTGCGCCCCGTTGCGTATTATTGGTCAACATCTACAAGGTATAGAGTATCGCAGCCGGGTCGCCAGCGCACAGGTGAAATCTGCGCTCATGCTTGCCGGCCTGCAAGCAAGCGGACAGACGCGGGTGTCGGAGCCGGTCCGTTCCCGCGACCACACCGAACGCATGTTGCCTGCGTTCGGCGTCCCGGTGGGCGTCCAAGGCACGACCGTCACGGTCACGGGCGGCCAGGAGCTGCACGCTTGCGACGTGGAGGCGCCGGGGGACCTTTCGTCTGCTGCTTTTTTTATTGGCGCGGCGCTCATGGTTCCTGGCTCCGAGTTAGTGATCCGAGGCGTCGGGTTGAATCCCACCCGCACGGGCGTGCTCGATATCTTTCGTGCGATGGGTGGGACGATTACGCCATTCAACGAGCGTGAGGTCTGCGGCGAACCAGTCGGCGATCTCCTGGTGCGCGTCAGCACTCTGCAAGGAGTAACGTTTGACGAAGAACTCGTGGTGCGGGCGATCGATGAAATTCCGATCATTGCCACCGCTGCCGCTGTGGCGCAAGGCGTGACGACGATTCGTGGGGCGCAAGAGTTACGCGTCAAAGAAAGTGACCGGATTCGCGCGTTAGCGGTGGGGCTTGCTACGCTGGGTGTCCGTGTGTCGGAATTGCCCGATGGGCTTATGATTGAAGGAGGAACCATCGGCGGCGGGACTGTGCAGAGTGTTGGCGATCACCGCATCGCCATGGCGCTGACCATTGCAGGGCTAGCCGGGACGGGGGAGATAGTGCTAGAAGGGACTTCGTGCGTGGAGATCTCATTTCCTGGCTTTTATAGCTTGTTACGAGATCTCACCGGACCAATCATCAAGAACTCATGAACACTGGCTTGATCATTGCCGTAGACGGACCCTCGGGCGCGGGGAAAAGCTCGTCGAGCTGTTTGTTAGCAGAACGCCTTGGCTATCGCTATGTCGATACTGGCGCGCTCTACCGCATCGTGGGACTGCTTGCCCTGGAAAAGAGAGTACCGGCGGACGACGCGGAACGAGTAGCGGATTTATGCGCCCATTTGTCGTTGCGGTTTTTGCCGGAAGCGAACGGGATACGTATCCTGCTCGGAGAGCGAGAAATTACGGCAGACATTCGTCAACCTGAGGTGAGTCAGATGGCTTCAAAAGTCTCGGCCCAGCCTCTTGTCCGCCACCGTCTACTTGGCGTCCAGCGGGAGCTCGGCGCGGGAGGTGATGTGGTAATGGAAGGTCGGGATATCGGCACGGTGGTTTTTCCCGAAGCCGATGTCAAATTTTACCTTGATGCCTCGCCTGAGGTGCGGGGGCGTCGGCGCTACGCGGAACTGCGACACCAAGGTGTGTCAACGGAACTGCGTACGACGATTCAGGAGATGGCAGAACGAGACCAGCGCGACAGCAGTCGCGCCCATGCGCCGTTGCAACGGGCGGCGGACGCTATAGGGATCGATACAACCACGTTGTCGTTACCGGAAGTGGTGTCGATCATGGTGCAGGCAGTCCAGGCTGCGCGCAAGTGCTGATGGAAAAAGGGAAAAGGAGAATCCGCAGCTCTTGCAACCTGAAGAGGAGGAGGCTATGGAGAGGCAATGATCAGGGAGAACGCTAGGGGGTATACCGGAGAATGGAACAGGACAAACTAGATTTTCCTCAAACAGCAACACCAACCCAGGGTGGGGGCGGTATGGAAGAAAATTTCATGCGCATGCTCGAAGAGAGCGAACGCACCGTCAAACCTGGTGAAATCGTCCACGGTCGCGTCGTCAAAATCGGCTCCGAATTTGTCACCGTCGACATCGGCTACAAATCTGAAGGGCATATCCCTTTAAGCGAGTTTCGTACTCGGGATGGCCGTTTGGCGGTGAATGAAGGAGACGAGATTGAAGTCTACTTTGACGCGGCGGACGCTGAACAGGAAGGCATCGTCCTGTCCAGAACCAAAGCGGAGCAGTTCCGCATCTGGCGTGAGATTGAAAACGCCTATACCAATAAGACCCCCATCGAAGGCAACATCGTCGGCAAGGTAAAAGGCGGACTGAAAGTAGACATCGGCGTCGCGGCCTTCCTCCCTGGGTCCCATGTTGATCTTCGCCCCGTGCGTGATCTTGATCGTTTCGTCGGCAAGCGTGGTAAATTTGCCGTGCTCAAATACAATCGAGCACGCGGCAATGTCGTAGTCTCCCGTCGTGCGATCCTTGAATCAGAACGCGACTCTCTCCGCGATGAGACACTCCGGTTGTTGGAAGAAGGCGTGATTCTTGAAGGCGCGGTGAAGAATATCACCGATTACGGCGCCTTCGTCGATCTGGGCGGCATCGATGGGCTGCTGCATATCACCGATATGTCCTGGGGCCGCATCGGCCATCCCTCGGAACTCCTGACCGTCGGCGAGAAGATTCAGGTCGTCGTCCTCAAATTTGACCCTGAACGCGAACGTGTCTCCCTCGGATTGAAACAATTAACGCCGGACCCGTGGAGCAGCGTGACCGAGCGCTACGCCATTGAGGGGCGGGTGCGTGGAAAAGTGGTGAGCCTCGCAGATTACGGCGCGTTCATCGAAATCGAAAAGGGCGTGGAAGGGCTGTTACACGTATCGGAAATGTCGTGGACGAAGCGCGTCACTCACCCCTCGAAAATTCTTTCGGTAGGGGAAGAAATTGAAGCCATGATCCTGGAAATTGATCCCCATCACCGCAGGATCTCGTTGGGACTCAAACAGATCAGTCCCAATCCGTGGGAAGTCGTGCGCGCCAGCCACCCAGTGGGCAGTCGTATTCGCGGTAAGATCAAGAGCATTACGGACTTCGGAGTGTTTATTGAAGTTGGCGAAGGCATCGACGGACTGGCGCACATCTCGGATCTGCATTGGACCAAGAAGGTCAAGCATCCTTCAGAGTTGTTTAAGAAAGGCGATGAAGTCGAGGCGCTCGTGCTTGGCGTCGATGTGGAGAACGAGCGGGTTTCGCTGGGCATTAAACAGGCCATGCCGGACCCGTGGACGACGCTTTTACAACAGCACCCGACTGGCAGCCGCGTCAAAGGGCGGGTCACGAGCGTGACGGACTTCGGCGTCTTTGTCGAAGTAGACGATGGCATCGAAGGGTTGATCCACATTTCTCAACTCTCGACGGAGCGGGTGGAAAAGCCGTCAACTCTGTTTCAAGTCGGCCAGGAGGTCGAAGCGGAAGTCATCAATATTGATCCGCGCGAACACAAAATGGCGCTCAGCGTCAAGGCATTGCGTCGGAGTGAGGAACGTGCGGAAATGGAATCCTATTTGCGTAGGGAGCGAGAAGAGGCCCGATTTTCTCTCGAAGATGTGATGCCGGAAGAATTTCGTCTTGATAAAGATGACCGAGACGATAAAGGTGGACGTCGAGGGGCATGACACTGGAAGGAACGCTTGTGTCGCGGCGACGCACGGTTGGACGAGGGCTGAGTATTCTCGGAGCATTTCTGCTGGTCTTCGCCCTCACCGCTTGGCTGCTGACAGCGCTTGGCAAGGATGCGCGGGGCGGATTGTGGTCCTCGGCGATCGGCGTCATTGAGATTCGCGGGGTCATAGATAGCGATGAGGAAACCATCGAAGCGATCCAACGTTTCGCGAAATCCGACCACATCCGTGCAGTCATTGTCCGCATCGAATCTCCCGGCGGCGCTGTCACGCCTTCGCAGGAAATTTATCGTGAACTGCTGCGCTTACGAGAGAAGAAACCGTTGATCGCTTCACTAGGAGAAGTGGCGGCTTCCGGCGGGTATTATGTTGCGAGCGCTTGCCATACTATTGTCGCCAACCCAGGCACGATTACCGGCTCTATTGGCGTCATTATGGGGACCATGTACAACGTACAAGGTCTCCTAGAAAAACTCGGGATTAAAGGCACGGTCATTAAGGCAGGCACGTACAAGGATATTGGCTCGTCGCTTCGTGAGATGACGCCGGAAGAACGGCAAATTCTCAAGGATATGTTGGACGACGTTCATCAGCAATTTATCGGAGCGATTGCCGTTGGGCGGAAGATGGACGAAGCGGTGGTGCGCAAGCTGGCTGATGGGCGTGTTTATTCTGGGGAACAAGCAAAGCGCTTAGGCCTGGTCGACCAGATAGGGGATTTTCAAGACGCGATTGCTTTGGCGGCGAAAGAAGCTGGCCTCTCTGGAGACCCACACCTCGTGCGCGCACAGGCGCGGAAGAAATCCTGGTGGCGCCAGCTCTTGTCGTCTTGGCTTGGAGAAATACTGAGTGAAGGGGAGCCCGGCATGCGGTTATATTTTCTGGGTCCCCGGCTTTCATGAGAAGGGAAGCGGAGTGTGACGAAACGGGACTTAATCGAGGAAGTGGCGCTGAAGTATCCGCGATTTTCACGGCGAGATGCAGAAGTGATGGTGAACGCGGTTTTCGACAGCATGACGGACGCCCTGGCCAAGGGAGAACGGATCGAGATCCGCGGCTTCGGCAGTTTTATTGTCAAACAACGCGCGGCGCGAGAAGGGCGGAATCCGAGAACTGGCGACCTCGTCTCGGTAGCCGAGAAAAAAGTACCGCTCTTCAAAGTGGGCAAAGAGCTGCGTCTGCGGGTGGATGGTCAACCTGTGGAAGAAGGCGACGACGAACACGACGAAGAGACTGAGGATGAGGGTGAAGAGTGAGCTCCTCAGCGACGCAACTTTCAGAGGAACCAGGGCGCCAAGTCTTGTGGGCTCCTTGGCGCATGGCGTATATCGAAGGGAAAAAGCCTGACGAATGTATTTTCTGCGCCCTCCCCGGCGATGAAGCGGCCTTACGTGCGTCGCTCGTGCTCGGCGTGACCCGACACGCTCGGGTCATGCTCAATAAATACCCCTATAACAACGGCCATCTGCTCGTATCGCCGCACCAACACACCGCCCAGCTCACCGACTTGTCCGAAGAAATCTTTCAAGATCTCATGGCGCTCGTGCAGAAAGCGGTAGACATTGTGAACACCGTGTACCGGCCCCAAGGTCTCAACATCGGCATGAACCTTGGCGTCAGCGCGGGCGCAGGCATCGCGGACCATCTGCACTGGCACGTCGTGCCCCGCTGGACAGGAGACACGAATTTCATGCCTGTGGTGGGCTCCGTCCATGTCATGCCGCAACATCTCCTCGAAAGCTACGACCTCTTACGCCCGTATTTTGCTCCCTCCGTTGCATCGAAGGGAAGTTCTCCGCAGAAGTGAGTATTATCGTGCCAAACCTCAAAGTTGATGAAGCCTTCCGTCAAAGCGTTCGCACAGTCGGAGACCTCAAGAAGTCAGGCTACCAAGTGCTGCCGGTTCGCGAAGAGATGCGGGCGAATCTCTTACGTTTGCTCGCGGTGGGCGAGCCTATGCTTCCCGGCATTATCGGCTATGAAGAAACCGTGATTCCAGAAATCGAGAACGCGGTCTTAGCCGGACATCACATTGTGTTTCTCGGTGAACGCGGACAGGCTAAATCCCGCATCATTCGCGGCCTCGTGTCTTTACTTGATGAATACGTGCCGATCATTCGCGAGGCGGAGATTCCCGAAAATCCGTTTACTCCGCTTACTCCTTTAAGTCGGCGCTTGCTCGCCGACCACGGTGATGCGCTAGAAATCACTTGGCTTGCACGCGACGATCGCTACGCCGAGAAACTCGCCACCCCGGATGTGGCGGTGGCGGACCTCATCGGTGAGGTCGATCCCATCAAGGTTGCGGAAGGTCGCTACCTGGCGAATGAAGAAACGATTCATTACGGGTTGATTCCGCGCACCAATCGCGGCATTTTTGCTATTAACGAGCTGCCTGATCTCACGGAGAAAGTGCAGGTGGGTCTTTTCAATCTTATGGAAGAAAAAGACGTACAGATCAAAGGGTTCAAAATCCGCTTGCCGCTCGATATCGTGCTGGTGGCCAGCGCGAATCCGGAAGACTATACGAGCCGTGGGCGGATCATTACCCCGTTGAAGGATCGTTTCGACGTGCAGATCCGCACCCATTATCCGCGTACGCTTTACCACGAAATCGCCATCATGGATCAGGAAGCCGCCCAATTGCCGCGTGGAGAACTCACGGTCGCCATTCCGCAGTTCATGAAAGAGATCATTGCGCAACTGACGATGGAAGCCCGTGGTTCCAACGAGATCAACCAATCGTCCGGCGTCAGCGTACGAGTCACCATTAACAACCTGGAAAGTCTCCTCAGTAACGCAGAGAAACGCGCCGTGCGACTTGGAGAAAAAGAGATTGTCCCGCGCGTCAGCGATCTCCACGCGTTATCCGCATCCACCGCAGGGAAAATCGAACTCGAATACATGGGCGAAGAAAAACGGGAAGAGGACATTATTGACCGCCTTACCAATCGCGCGGTGCTCAAAGTGTTCGACCAGCATGTCAAGCTCGACGCGCTGAAATCAGCTATTGCCTATTTCGCCAACGGCTCGGGCGTGAGGGTGTCGGACACCATGGCCTCCGGAGAGTATCTCGAAGGCATTCGCATTGTCCCAGGACTCAGTGAAACCGTCCGTTCGCTCGGCATCAACGAGGGTCACCCTGCGCAGGTGGCGGCGGCGGCGGAATTTATTCTCGAAGGGCTCCACTTACATCAAAAGCTCAATAAGGAGCGTGAAGGAGGCCGGTACACTTACCGAGCGTAACTCATGGTCACCATCCGTTACTCCGCGTGGGACGGCTCGCAGCGCGTCCAGCTTTCCGCCGATCAAGTGTTCGAGAAACTCGCCGAGCACTTGTCGCGCACAGATGATCTTCAGCAGGCGATGGATATGCTGATGCGTCAAGGGGTGGAGAACGAGGAGAAAGAAAACGGGAAGCTCAAAGGCTTGGATGATCTCGTCCGCGAATTGCGCGAGGAAATGCGCAAGCGGTTCCGCGAATTCAATCTCAAGGACTCGCTGGATGAAATCCAACAGCGCTTGCAGGAAATTCTGCAACAAGAGAAACACACGCTCGCCGAGCGCCGTCAGCAAAAGCCGGGCATCGAAGAAAAAGAAAACTTTCTCAAAAACCTCCCGCAACGCACCAGCGATCAGATGGAAAGATTGTCGCGCTACGAGTTCGAGGATATGGACGCGCAGCGCGCCTTCGACGAACTCATGCAGGAGTTCAACGACATCCGCTCGGTGGAAGATTTTCAACGTCGCTACAAAGATCTCTTTAACGGCCCCGAGTCGCTGAATTTTGAGCAAACGAAAGAGCTAATGGAGGAGATGCAACAGCTCCAACAAATGGAGCAGAACTTGCTCTCAGGAAAGCTTGACAATATTGACCTAGATGAATTGCAGCAGCTCATGGGCCAAGGTGCGCTACAAGATTTTGAAAATTTGCAGCAGATGCAAGCCATGCTGCAAGACGCTGGTTTTCTTATTCAGAAAGAGGGACGGCTGGCCTTATCTCCCAAAGGAGTGCGCCGCATCGGCCAACTGGCGCTGCAAGATATCTACGCCAACCTCCTGCGCGACAAGACAGGGACGCACGCCGCGGACCATCGAGGCATCGCCGAAATCAAACTCGACGAAACCCGCGCGTATCAATACGGCGATCCCATGCATCTCGACTTGGTTGGGACGCTCAAAAAGTCTCTGCTCCGGAACGCAAGCGTACCGATCAAAATGGCGCCCGAGGACTTTACGATTTTTGACACGGACAACACGACCACCAGCTCGACCGTGCTCTTGTTAGATATGAGTTGGTCCATGAGCTGGGAAGGACGTTTCGGCGCAGCCAAAAAGGTAGCCTTGGCGTTGGAGAGTTTGATCCGCACCCGCTATCCACGCGATTATTTTTCCGTGGTAGGCTTCTTCACGCGAGCGGTGGAATTGAAGATCAAAGACCTGCCCGAAGCGAGTTGGAATATGGGCGACCCATTCACCAACTTGCAAGACGGCATCCGCTTAGCGAGCGACCTGCTGCATAAACATCCGAGTCACAATCAAAACATCATCGTCGTCACAGACGGACAGCCGACCGCGTACTTCTCACGTGGCCGGTTGTACTGCGAATGGCCGCTTTCTTTCGGCGGCATCAGCATGCGCGCCGCGCAAGAAACCCTGCGCGAAGTCGAGCGCGCTACGCAGCGCAAGATCACCATCAACACCTTCATGCTCGACGACAGCCCGAGCCTACGAGCATTTGTCGACAAGATGACGCAGCTCAATCGTGGCCGCGCCTTCTACACCCGACCGGACCACCTCGGCGAATATTTACTGGTTGACTACGTCGCGAGGAAAAAGAAGAGGGTGTAGCGGCTCTCGGTAAACCCCACGGAGAAATGAGCTACCTGTGGAATATCCGGCCCCGAGCCAGCTGTGAGTTGAATTCCTGTCTACTCCACAACATCGTGAGGCGAGGAGTTGGGATGTCGCGGCGTGGTGTGCGGAGTAGTGTGAAGTAGGGTATGTCTCACCTTACTTTGATGACAGCGAGGTAGGGTATGTACTGGATACTCTTTCGATATTGATAATCGCTTTATGGGGTGCAAAGCCTCGATGTCGTGCGGCGCACCTATCTCACGAAGCTCCACGAAAAGCGGAGGCGCAACATCATTTGTTACTACTCTGGCTGGTTGCAGAAACCCGGCATTGGTGGAGTAGAGATTGATGACAACGACAAAAACGCCCTCATGGCGACCGTTCATAGGCTCGACCGTTCTCAGGGATTAGACCTACTGCTCCACACTCCAGGCGGCGAGGTTGCGGCGACAGAATCCCTTGTTGACTACCTCAAGAAGATGTTCGGGATTAATATTGTTGCCTTCATTCCCCAAATTGCAATGTCTGCCGAAACGATGATCGCCCGTGCGTGCAGAAATATCATGATGGGGAAGCAATCAAGTCTTGGCCCTATCGACCCACAGTTTAACGGCATTCCCGCCCAAGGGGCGCTGGACGAATTCGAGAGAGCAGCTCAGGAAATCAAAGAAGCGCCAGAGAAAATCCCTCTGTGGCAGACTATCATCAGTTGCTATCACCCGACGTTTCTGGGTGAATGCGAAAATGCGGTGAAGTGGGCAAAAGAAATTGTGACCCATTGGTTAGAAGAAGGAATGTTCAATGAGTATCCGGACAAAAACGTCCGCGCCGACAAAGTTGTGAAAGCATTATCCAAACACGATGAGCTAAAAACCCACTCTCGTCACTTAGACCGAGATATCTGCAGAAGTTATGGCTTGGACATCTGGGAGTTAGAAACAGACAACGAGTTACAGGACCTTGTGCTCACCGTACACCACGCCTACATGCACACGTTTGCTCAGTCTACCGCCATCAAAATTATTGAAAATCACCTTGGCGTGGCGACTGTGCTTCACGCCACTATTCAGCCTCCGCATTCATAAGAGCCTCTGTGTCCAGATAGGTAGGAGGATCATAGGGTCAGGTCTTGCACGCCCCAGCCTACTCAGACCCCTCTCTTTGGTTTTCGCTTACATGGTCTTTACTCCCGAGCTCTTCCGTCACCTCCGCCAAGACCACCCGGCTTTGTTCGAGATTCCCGACACGCCCTTCAGCACTGAGCAGCGGCGCCCCGAGTCTCCCCGCAGCAGCCAGCTCTTCATAATCTTGCGCCTTGACAATGACCAGCATCGGTGGACTGAGTGCCTCCGCTCGCCAGAGGATCGGAATGCGTTGCCCGAGATAGACGATGATCGGTCGACTCTCCATCTTGTAGAAGACGAGCGGGACTGATGCCAGGGAGCGAGCTGCTACCGCGTCGGCAAAGGGGTGCAGGGACTCGTGGCGATTTCGTTGCGCATCAAGCAGGGGGCTCCCCAGTGTGAGCCAGGCGATACTGACGACTGTGAGTCCTCCGACGAGGAGCCGCCACGCTCGGAGCAGCACACTGCCCGTGACCAGTGTCACCCCGAGGCTATAGGCCGCCAAGGCGCCCCAGGCGCCGGCGGGGAAGAGAGACAGGGCCAGAGCGAGATTCTGCCGATCGGAAGGCCACAGGAGCATGGGATTCTGCACAACGACCCAGGCGGCCGTGATCAATACGAGCCCACTAACACACACCACCACGGTGCGTCTGAGGGTTGGCCTGCAACGCGGCTGATTGAGAAGGGCGGCAACCGTAGGTGCGGTGAGCAAGGCAATCGCTGGGAGGCTCGGCAGCACGTAGTAGCGCAATTTGTACGCAGCTGGGGTAAACGTAATCACAGGAGCAAGGGCCCAACAGAGCAGAAACCGTTGTCGCGGATCCTGAAACCTTGCTGTCCCCCATTCTCGCCAGAGCCCGAGGACAAAAAACGGCGCCCAGGGCAACGCCAGGAGCAGCACATGGATCGGGTAGAAAAAAAGATGATGCCACAACGAGTGGGGGGAATACCTCCCACCTGAGACGAGTCCGCCCACGGTGTTCCCCACGTAGCGACCCACGAGATGCTCCTGCACGAAGAGTTCGCCCCAGCCCGCGAGCGCGGCTACGTACCACCCGCCCCCCAGAACGAGCAACGCGAACACGCCAGGCCCCGTGAACAGCGAGCGGAGACGCCCCAGTTCCTGTTGCCAGAGGAGGAAGCCGCCGAAACTCAAGCAGAAGAGCACTGGGGCGACAGGCCCTTTGGCCAAGGTGGCGAGCCCAAGCAGGGTCAGCACGGCGGTCGCATCGTGCCGCTGCCCGTCGCGCCACCAGCGGAATGCCCACCCTAAGGCAACCGACAGGAGCAATACCAACAGTGCATCCGGACGGGCAACACACGCGTGTTCGAAGAGTGCTGGCATGGTGGCCAGGAGTGTCGCCGCAACAAGTCCTCCAGTAGCAGCGCCGAACATCTCCCTACCAAAGGAGGCCATCCACCCGATGAGCAAGGAAGCCGCTACCGCTGAGGGCGAGCGCACAATGGCCGTAGAAAATCCAGCGAGTAGGCAGGGCACGGCAGCCAGCCAATGAAAGAGGAGGGGCTTGTCCGGCAGCGTCTCTCCATTGAAGCGGGGCCAGAGCCACTGGCCCTGGACAATATCCTGGACGATCCCGACTTCGCGGGCTTCATCGTCGCCGACAATGTCGGCCTTACCGATGCTATGGAGGGTAACCGCCAGATACCCCACGGCAAGCAAGATGTTGAGATGTTTACTTACTCTGTGCACGGTGCTCCTCCGCGATCTTTGTTCCCTTCAGATCAGCTGGAGCGCCACGCCAACGGCGAAAACACTCGGAGAAGAAGAGCAGCAAGCTGCCAGACGGCGAGAGCGCGGTAGGATGCGACCGTTGCCGTGGCGTCGTCAAGCCGTACTTGGCGATGCACCACACCGCGTTGAACGCATCACGCCAGCCAATTTTTTTCCCCTCCTCATAGGTGCGCCCGCTATAGGAGATGCCCACCTCGTACATCCGCCACCGATGTTTTGCCACCTTGATTGTGATTTCCGGTTCGCAGCCAAACCGATCTTGTTCGATGGTAAGGCTTTGGAGCACCTCGCAGCGGAACGCCTTGTAACCGGTTTCCATATCGGTGAGGTTTACATCCGCGACCGCGTTGCAGAGCAAGGTCAGGAGGACGTTGCCAACCCAATGCCAAAAATACAGCACGCGGCGTTCGGCGGTCGTCAAAAAACGTGAACCATACACCGCATCCGCCTTGCCCTTCAGAATAGGGGTCAACAGCTGGGCGTAATCTTCCGGATCGTATTCCAGATCCGCATCTTGAAAGAGAATGATGTCGCCTGAGGCTTGCCTGATGCCAGTGCGCAGCGCAGCACCTTTCCCGCAGTTTTTCTGATGATGAAGCACATGCACGGTGGGATACTGACGAGCAAGTTGGGGAAGCAACTCTGAAGTGCCGTCAGTCGAATCGTCGTCGATGGCAATGATTTCTTTTGCCGTTATTCCCTCGGGTAAAGCCACCGCCTCGATGCGCTGGATAATCTCCCTAATCGTTGCCGCCTCGTTGAAGACTGGCATGATCACTGAAAGTTTCATATCCGTCAATCAACCCGTGCCCAAAACTGTTTTTTCTTGGATACAGTTTACTTTTACTATGTTCCTCTCCTGGCTCTTCAGTCATGACAATGCGTGATTGCAAAACCTGACCCCCTTTCTTGAAGTATTGCCTACGTGAACGCGGCGTCCAAAAATTGGACCTGCTGCGGGGAGAGACGCCAGCCCGACGCCTGACAATTCTCCTCGATGCGAGTCAGCGTATTGGATTTCGGAATGACGATGACATTGGGTCGAGAGGTGCACCAATTCAACGCGACTTGCGCCAAGGTCTTTTGTAGGTGCGCCGCCACCTGCTCCAAGGCTTGCATCCGTCGTACATAAACCGCTACCTCCGGAACGGCTTGCATTCGCCAATTCTGTGGGAACCATGAGCGAATTGCCAAACGTCCATCATCCAGCGGTGTGTAGGCAATAATCGTGATCCGCTGCATCAGGCAGTAGGGCAACACATCTCGCTCGATCTCCCGGCGGTTGAGGTTGTATAAGACTTGGTTGGAGACAATGGGATACTTGCGCATCGCTGCCTGCGCCGCGCGTAACTGATCGAGGGAGAAGTTACTGACCCCGATGTACCTGACTAGCCCCCGATCCACTAAGGTTTCCATAGCACCCATAGTTTCCTGGATGGGGACAGACCAGTTCGGCCAATGGATCTGGTACAGATCGATGCAGTTTGTCTCCAGCCGCCGCAAACTCGCCTCTGCCGCCCGTAGAACATCGTCGTGTCGGAGATGGTCTGGCGACACTTTAGTGGCGAGGAACACACGCTCACGCAGGCCTTTGATTGCTTGCCCGACGACATCTTCTGTGCCGTAGATTTCCGCTGTGTCGATGAGGGATGCGCCAAGCTCAATAGCTCGTCGCAAGGGCTCGACGCCTCCACTATACTTCCACACCCCTAGGCCGACCTCCGGCGCCATCACGTCGGTGTTGCCAAGCGGTTTCAGTTCCATGAGAATACCCTCCTGTCGATAAGCGCCTATTCGACATAACCATTACCGCGCGGAGTTGTTATTACTTCGCTTCGCTCAACACGACATTAGCCGACCGTTATTCGGAGAGACTCTAAGTCAAAGCCTCATGGATAGTCCGTCGTAGCCTTTTGTTGGGCGACCTCCTCTGCTGGCCGCAACTCATCCACCACGTTCAGAAACTCCTCAAACGGCAATGCCGGGAGCGTGCAAACCTCATACGTCCCATGTCCTGCCGCTAGCACGCCACGGCGAAAGAGGTGTTTGATCGTGTCTCTGTCTGGCACCTCAACGATTGATACAAAGTCATATTCTCCCAACGTGGCATAGAGATCGACAATCTTATAGCCCGTCTCTGTAAAGAAGATTTTGGTTTCCTCATAGATGGCTCGGGCTTGCTCGATACTCATCGCCCCCTCACGAGTGAGCTTCAACAGGACAACGGCGCGCGCCATGATATCATCTCCTATGTTCCCTCCGGACCGGCTGCCGGATAGAGAATGCGTATTGGCGGACCAGCTCTTTAGATCATCTCTTGATGCTTTCGCTTTTGGAGAACCGTGGGGTCAGGTCTTGCATCGACCTATCGTCAGAGCCCGGCAACCAGCAGAAAGAGGAATGCGTGGTTGCAAGACCTGCCCCCTTTTCCAGGCTGTGGGTTTCGGCTAGGCTCGGCCTACGCCACCTCACGCCACCTCTGGATGAAGCACTTACCGATTTTCGTGATGCGTCGCGTCGAACAGCAGGTTCGCGAGCTCGATGCAAAACAGCGCGCCCACAATGGCGCCCACGAGAGTCGGGAAGTTGAGAAGGTGGGCGTAGGGGGGAACATTGTTGTACAATCCGAAGGGCAGCGCCAGCAACAACCCGGCCACAAGGGCCCCGCTGCTCCCCGCAAGGACATCAATGATGAAATAGGGTTCGGCGCTCCGCCGAGTGATCATACTGACAATAGCGCCGATCGTGGCGCCAACGGCGAGGTACACAATGCCTTCTATCATAACGCGCCCTCCATAAGGTCTGTCTAGACTGCGTCAAAGACACGCGGTCAATTTGGGAACGTCTTCTTGATTTTCTTTAACGAGGCAACTTCTGCACCGTAGTGAAGGGGTAGCAGGATTGCGGGAGACCAGCAAGGGGGTTTTGTTAGGAATCCCCAACCAGAGAGGAGAGGATCAGGTCTTGCAAGCATGTACTCAAACGAACATTCCAAACCGTGTCGCGGCCGGTGGCGTAAAAGAAAGAGACGACCTCTCCCCGTTAAGACCCGGGCCGCTACTCCTTATTGGTGGCGATCTCCTGGAGTGCTTTTTGTTCGTCTGCAAACATCTCGGCAAAAGCTTCAGCCTCCAGCTTCCGATACCGCTCCAGCGTCGCAGCGACTTTTTCCGCGCCTTCAGTGTGTTCCAAATCTTTGAGCGCCGCCGACACCCACGACAGATGCCAATCCTCATCGGTCCGCATCGTGTCTAAGGCTTTATGGACGGCAGGGTCTACGTCTACTCTGGCGGCGTGTTCTTCGTACCGTTTGCTGGCGCGTTCTTCCACGACGTAGGTCAACGCGAGTAGATCGAGCAAATTCGACGGCAACCCAGCCTTGCGCCGCAAGTGACGATGATAGCCGTCGTCGATTTTGACCGGATCTCCACCAAGGGCGCGAATACGCTCGGTCCATAGCCACGCGTGGTTGGTTTCGTCCGCAAGGTGGTGCGTGAGATTTTCCTGCAAGTCAGGATTATCCGTCCGGTTAATCAGTCGCAAAATCAAATCCGCCCCGCGCAGCTCGGCTTCGCGGTAATAACTGAACAGCAAAATGTCATAGGCTTTTTTGTCCATGCCTGATCCTTACCATGCCATGGCGTTCCTGGCGATGCACTCTGGTCCCGGCGCTTCCCACGGCCACAAGAGTGGCGTAGAATCCCGCCGTGTGGGAGAACACTCGCTTAGTCGTCTTTACCGCTATTTGTGCGTCACTGTACGCCGCTATCCTGATTCCTTTTAAAGTGTTGCCGCTGATTCCTGGTGTGGTCGAGCTGCGTCCGGCTAATGCGGCGCCAGTGATCTGCTCATTCTTGTTTGGCCCGGCTGCCGCGTGGGGCGCGGCCATCGGCAACTTGATCGGTGAATTCTTCGGTGGCCTGGGGCCGGGCGATATCTTCGGCTGCCTCGGCAATTTTTTGTACGGCCTCGCTCCCTACAAGATTTGGGCATTGGTTTCGGACGCTCAACCCGTACCAAAAACTTTTTTCGCTTGGCTCCAGTTTACCTTCACCGTATTCCTTGCGAGTGCGCTGTGCGCCGTGTTCATTGGTTGGGGGCTCAATCTCCTGGGGTTCGTACCTTTTTCAATTCTCGGTAATATTATTCTGTTTAACAATTTTGTCTCTTCCATGATTTTTGTTCCACTGCTGCTCGCCGCGATTTATCCGCGGATGGCGCGAGGACGGCTTTTGTACCAGCACCTCCTTCCGCCAACAGCCCCAAAGCCAAAAGGCGTCCGACTGCTGGGGCTCAGTCTCCTCACCTGCGCAGCGGTTGGTGGGATGATTGCCGGCAACTTGCTGTCGAGCGGGCGATGGACCCCGGCCTTTCTCGTTACACTAGGCTGGCAAACCCAGATTAAGTCGGCAGAGGTTGGTTTTGGCTTAGCTCCATTCGTCGGGCTTGGCATCATTGGGCTGGCGTTGTTGTAACGAGGGGGCAATGAGCAAAACTGATACACCTACCCATGCAACACGCAATACGCAATACACACTACCTCTCCCTCAGCCTTTGAGCCTCAGCCCCCAGCCCTTCGAGTCAGCCACAGAGGCCATTGAGCTTGAGCACGTGTCTTTCACCTACGCCGACGCCACGTCGCCGGCGTTGTGCGACGTGGTACTCCACGTGCGCCCCGGTGAACTGGTTGTGATTATTGGCGCTTCCGGCGCGGGAAAATCTACGCTGGTGAAATGTTTGAATCGCGTCATTCCTGCGTTCCAATCCGGCCAGCTCACCGGCGAAGTGCGACTTTTTGGCCGTCGGCTCGTACAGGAAAAGGTAGGAGAACTGGCCGGGACCGTGGGCATGGTCTTTCAAGATTTCGAGGCGCAACTGTTTTCCACGACGGTGCGTGATGAAATTATTTTCGGCATGGAGCAGTTGGGAGTTGCTCCTGCGGAAATGCAGAAGCGGTTGCACGAAGTCTTGACCCTGGTCGGTCTGACTGGATTCGAGGCGCGCGATCCCACCACGCTGTCAGGTGGGCAGAAGCAGCGGCTGGCGATCGCCGCCCTAGTGGCGCTGCGCCCGCAAGTGTTAGTGCTCGATGAGCCGACCACCGATCTCGACCCGCAAGGACGGCAGGAGATTTTCTCGCTCTTGAGCCGTCTACGCAGTGAGGGGCACACTCTCATCCTCGTGGAGCATGATCTCACCGCCGCCGTTGACACCGATCGTGTCATTCTCCTCTCCGAGGGACGCATTGTTGTCGCTGACCGACCAGAAAAAGTACTTCCCCAAATCGAGACACTGGTCCACTACGGGGTGCGCCCCCGTGATGTCGACCGCCTCTTGACTGCGCTAGAGATACCAACTTTTCCTCGGACTTTGGATGAAGCCGCGAGTGCGCTGCACGCCTGGTCCGCGCCCCAGCAGCAAGAGCCGGCGCCGGCTCTTGCTGCTGCCCTGGGACACTCGGCGGCAAAGAACGAAGAAACTCTCTCTTCTTTGCTCCAGCTCACAGCGATCACTCACGCGTATCCAGAGTCGGGGCCCGCAGTGACGGACGTTTCCCTTTCCATAACTGCGGGTGAGTTTATCGCCCTTCTAGGACAAAATGGCTCGGGAAAAACAACCTTGGCGAAAATCTTGAGTGGATTGCTCACGCCTTCGCAGGGACACGTCTGGCTGCGCGGGCAAGAGCTGGGTCGTCTCCCGCTCCATGCAGTAGCACAAGAAGTGAGCTATGTGTTTCAAAATCCGGACCATCAACTCTTTGCCGACACCGTGGAAGAAGAAGTCGCGTTTGGCCCGCGCAATATCGGTTTAGCTGCGCCGGAGATCGCAACGCGCGTACAGGAAGCGCTGGCCGCAGTCGGCCTCAGTGCGCTGCGACAACATGATCCATTTTTATTAGGGAGAGGCGAGCGCCAACGTTTGGCGGTGGCGGCGCTGTTGGCGTTGCGCCCACAGGTGCTGATTCTGGATGAGCCGACTACTGGCCTCGATTATCCGGAGCAACTGCAAATGATGGAGTTGCTGCGCACGCTGCACCAACAAGGGCGCACGATTATCATTATCACACACGTTCCTTGGGTGGCGGCGGAATATGTGCAACGCGCGTTGCTCATGGCGCAGGGGCGGCTGTTATGGGACGGCTCATTGCGGGAGTTATGCGCCCACCCTGAGCTGTGCGCACGCGCCGCGTTTCGTCCCCCGGAAGTGACGCTGTTAGGAGCGCGCTTCGGCTTGACGCCGCTGTCCGTGGAGGAATGCCTTACTGGTCTCCAGCAACGAGGAAAAACCTCGTCGTAAAATTTCGTACACTCATCATGCCGCTCTTTCTGTATCTGGACTACAAAACGTTTCTCCATCGTCGCCATCCGCTGGTGAAAGTGTTGGCGTTAGTGCTGTTCTTTGTCTCCGCGTTTCTTATGGAGCATCCCCTGTTGATTCTCCCGCTCAGCACCGGCGTTGTCGCTTTGATTGTGTGGTCGCGAGCAACGCCAAATCTGTATCGCTTCCGTATGTTCTTTCTCTTGACTGGTCTAGTGACCGTTCCGATCTGGAGCCTCTTTTACGGACGTGGCCAGAGACTGGCGGCGGCGCCTTTTCTCCCCATTACCCGAGAAGGACTCCTCTATGGACTCGGTATGGCGACAAAGTTAAGCACTTTTTTCGCCACCGGCGCGCTGGTTCTGTCGACCACGCGCATTGAAGAGTTTGCGTACGCGTTTACGCTGTTAGGGCTGCCCTACCGCGTGAGCTTCACGTTAACCCTGGCGTTTCGCTTGGTGCCTTTATTTGTGGAATCCGCGCTGACCGTTATCCAAGCACAGCGGTGTCGTGGTCTTGATGTGCACCAAGGGAGCATTTGGCAGCGATTACGTCACTATGTCTTCGTGCTGATCCCCGTCTTCATGGGCGCGCTCCGACGTGCAGACCAGATGGCTATTGCCTTAGAAGTGCGCGGGTTCAATTCCGGTCGTCCGCGCAGTTCGTTTCAACGCGCCGCCTGGACCGGAGGCGATGTCGCGGCGTTGCTCGTCGTGCTTGTCGTCACGGCGCTGTACCTGAGTCTCTGGAAGGCAGGGTACGGACGCATTACTTCCGTAAATTAAGAATGTGGAGTTGCAAGACCTGACCCCAGGAAATCTAAATTGTGATCATGATGAAGTAAGATAGAGAAGGGGCGAGAGGGAGGCTCGCCCCGCCAACACGAAACAGAGCAGTTACCGAGGCGATCCGAGCAAGCGACCCAGAAAATCACTGGCGCTCGTCGTTCGCTCTCGCCATAGATATTTATCCGGTTCAGCGCGGAGCGCCTGGGCTGCCTCAGAGTGATCCTGCAGCCAATCATGCAGTGCATCATGGTTTCGTACAAAGCTGCGATTGTTAATCAAATCAGGATTTTGATAGAGCAGTCTCGCAGTCTCATCGTGACTATCGAGATACTCCTCGAAACTGCGCAGGTCCCGCTCGTTCATAGACGCACGACCTAAACGCCGATCCTCTGCTTGAGAGTCCTGAGCCCGCGCCAGATACCGCCGGGGATTGGCCTGCAGCGCCTCAGCTGCATCTGAATGAGAATCTAACCAGTCATTTAACGCGTTGTGGTCCCGTATAAACCGTCGGTCTCGCAGCAGATCTGGATTCTTATAGAGCTGTTGGGCCGTCTCGCGATGCGTATCGAGATATTCGTCAAAACTACGCAGATCCCGCTCGCTCACCTGCTCGTCATACCGGCTTTGCCGCCAATCGTCCCGATCAGCAGACGCAACAGGAGTCAGGCATAAGCTGCCGGCGAGCGGTAGGACCGCAAATAAGGACGTTTTGATCCAGGTAGGCATAGACATCTCTCCTTTCTTGGTGAACAACATTTTCCGTGTTTGAGCAACCGAGATGCCACGATAGGAGAGATTGAGTAAGCTTCACTTTCTTATCTTTCGCGGGCACAAGGCCTTATATATGGTGGGTTTCCCTACCCCACCTTGTGCTTTTTTCTCGACAGCGCACTCCTGACACAACCGGACAGGCGGATCGGCGTTCTCAGCAGTTCAGGCAAGCTCATCATGACTAGAAACAACACGCCTTGAAAAGGGGTTGGGTCTTGCAATCCAGCAATTTCCTTTTTGCGTCAATGCAAGACCTGACCCCAAAATCTCCCTACCGGGTTGGGCGGGACTTCTCCACGAACCACTTGATGAGGCGGCCAGCGATGCTGATCCGTCCTGGAATGTTCGGCAGCGAGTCCGCGCGAAACCATCCGGCTTCAGCGATCTCGGTCGGATCAAGCTCCAGCTCTCCCGCTACGTACTCCGCCGTAAACCCTAACATGAGCGAATTCGGAAAGGGCCAGGGCTGACTGCCAAAATAGCGAATGTTGCCCACCGTAACGCCGACTTCTTCCTTGACCTCACGCCCCACACATTCTTCGATCGTTTCTCCCGGTTCCACAAAGCCGGCTAAGACACTGAAGAGCCCCTGAGGAAAATGGGCGGAGCGGGCTAATAAAATTTCCTTGTCGCGTGTGACCGCCACAATGATTGCCGGCGAGAGGCGCGGAAAGTTGTGCAGCCCACACTGGGGGCACACTTTGGCTCGCTCTTTCTCCTTGGTTTGAGTCCGGCCGCCACACCGGCCACAATACTGGTGGGTCCGGTCCCATTCGACAATTTGCACGGCGCGACCCCCGAGGACAAACAAATCCTCTTCCATCATCCCGTAGACCTGTCGGAGATCTTTGAAGTCCATTCCCTCGGGCAAGGACTCATCCGCCAACTCTACCGCATGGCAGGGCACGCCATCGTACCGGCCCAGATAGTGTTGCTGGACGATCCTCACCCCCAACTCTTCGAAACGCTCTCGACGAGGAACCCGCAATACATCGTCGTCTACCTCTACCAGCAGCCGATTGCGATGAAAAGCGAACCACCACACTGGCCCTGCATGTGTTTGGGAAGGGGCGACCTCAGAGATAAACGTTTTCTGCATGCCAAACAGCGGGAGCTCGCGTATGTTTGCTATTTCGCGTGTCGCCATAGGGGAATATCCTCCAGAGTATCAGCTCTGCCGCCGCAGCATAGCAAACCCGCAACCGATGTCCAGAGGAAAGGGTCAGGTCTTGCAATCGCGCATTGCTCTTTTTCCCTTGATCACCGAGTCCTGCAAAATGTGTCAATGCAAGACCTGACCCCATAGCCAGGGGTTGCAGAACCCGGCAGCGCACTGGATACTGACAAAAATCGTGGGAGGGATGCTCATGGCGTGTCACAGGAAAGAAAGTGTGGGGAAGAGTGTCCGGTGGGGAATGTTGCCAGTGCTGCTGCTGACCGTAGTCCTCGTCGCTCTGTCGGCGCAGGGGCGGGCGCAAGATGGCAAAGCTGTCACCCGGGCTGATCTGGAAAAGGCGGCGAGTCAATCCACCGTGGAAATTACCACCACTGGCCGCAAAAGCGGCAAGCCGCACACGAAACCCATTTGGTTCGTATACGATCAGGGCCATTTGTATTTGCAGTCCGGCAAAGAGGGGAAGTCGGATTGGTACTTAAATCTCAAAAAGAACCCGCAGCTCAGTCTGAAAATCGGCGCACTCACATTTTCTGGAAAAGCCAAATTTATAGCGGACGTGAAAGAGACCGAACGTATTCATGGGCTCTTCAGCAGCAAGTACTTTCTCGCGCGCGCCGCCGGAGCCGTCGGCTCTTCTATTGGTCATGGGAAGCCGGTGGAGGTGGAACTCCCATTCTGAGCGCGGCCAGCCTTCACCAGTTGTCAGTGTAAAGTTAGCCCCCGTGTGGGATCTTTAATGTACACGCCCAATTGCAAGGAACGCAGCACTTCATCCCACACCGGACACACGCGCTCTGCATCGGCTGGCCAGAAATCCATCGTAATGCAAGGCTGGATATTGGCTCCACGTGCAAGGCACAGTCGCGAGCGCGCCTCGCGTTTTTCCACCGGATCAAGAAAGATAATCTCAACCCAGGCTAATTCGAGGTCTGGTCGTTGGACGGTGTGGACTTCGCTCACGTGGAAAGGGGTGCGCGGATCTTTTTTGACAAGATGATCGAGGAGTTGGAACAGTGGGAGTTGGCTCCATTCAATTCCAGGAGGCAAGTGAAGATACGATACTTCCAAGCGGCAGTCGTCTTTCGGCGGCTTGCGATCGTGAAACTGGAAAGAGTCCGATTGCGGGTCCAGAATCCAGTCGTCTGGAATGTCGAACCGCACGGCGCCGCGATCGGCGACAAAGATGCGATAGCCGGGCTTGGCGCGCCACGTGTGGTTATCTTTGAGTTTGAGAACGTGTTTTTTCCACTTGGCCATGGTCGTTCCTCGACAGTAGAAGGAGCACTACACATTTGCAAGGGAATTCCTTGCCCGCACTGCATTTTGTTCCTCGGTAGGTTGGGGTTCTAGCGCCTTGACGGTCCCGCCGTTTCGCCCTACACTCCCTTTCTCCGAGATCGTTTATGGCAAATGAAGCCCCCCTGCGCGTGCTGGTGTTGCACGGTCCGAATCTCAATATGCTTGGTTTGCGTGAGCCCGAAATCTATGGCCGCACCACGCTCGCTGATATTGACGCCATGCTGCTCGCTTTGGGGAAAGAACTTGGTGTCGAAGTAGAAACATTTCAATCAAACCATGAAGGCGAGCTGGTCACAAAAATTCAGCAGGCGCGAGGACGCTGCGCGGCGTTACTCATCAATGCTGGGGCGTACACGCATACCAGCGTGGCCATTCTCGACGCCGTTCTCGCCAGCGATGTGCCGATGGTGGAGGTGCACTTGTCCAACCTGTATAAGCGTGAAGCGTTCCGCCACCATTCCTACCTCGCGCGCGCCGCGGTAGGGCAGATTTGTGGGTTTGGGGCCAATAGTTATTTGTTGGGATTGCGGGCGGCAGTGAGCATCATCACCACATCTTCGTAACCGCAACATGCCGTGCTTTGCCGAACTTTCAGACCATTCTGACTGCGCCTGACTGTGCAAAAGCTAAAGATGAAAACTTGTTCTTTCTATGGAAATTGAAGATATCCGAAAAATCGTCGAACTCATGGCCGAGAACGACGTCATGGAATTGGAGATGGAAGACCGGAAAGGCAAGATCCGGCTCGTGCGGGGCAATCATCATGCGCCGACTCCAGTCACGGTCGTTTCCTCCGCCACGTCGTTGCCACAGCTCGCGCCGCTCGCCGTGCCAGCCTCGCTGTCGCCTCCAGTAACGCTCGCGCCGCCGCACGTGTCTCATGCCGCCGCCCCACTGCCGGAGCAGGGCACGCCGATTACTTCCCCGATGGTCGGGACGTTTTATCGAGCGCCGAGCCCCGAGGCGAAACCGTATGTTGAGGTTGGCGATGTGGTGGAGAAAGGGGATGTTGTCTGTATCATCGAAGCCATGAAGATGATGAACGAGATCCAAGCCGAGGTGCGAGGCCGCGTCGTGAAAATTCTGGTTGACAATGGCCAGCCGATTGAATACGAACAAGCCCTCTTTTTGCTAGAACCCCTGTAACGATTACTCTGAGAAACGAGAGACTGTGTTTAAAAAGGTATTGATCGCCAACCGTGGCGAGATTGCCGTGCGCGTTATCCGCGCTTGTCGAGCGCTCAATATCCCGACCGTGGCCGTGTATTCGACCGCTGACCGTGAGGCGCTCCACGTGCGTTTAGCTGATGAGCGCGTCTGCATTGGACCACCCACTCCAGCCGAGAGTTACCTCAATATCCCTACGCTGGTGAGTGCGGCGCTTTCTTTTGGCGCGGATGCAGTGCACCCAGGCTACGGGTTTTTGTCCGAAAACGGCGACTTCGCCGAGGCGTGTCAGCGCTCCGGCTTAACGTTTATTGGTCCACGCGTACGCAACATTCGCTTGATGGGAGATAAGCCCCGCGCGCGCCGAATCATGGAGAAAGCCGGGGTGCCCGTTTTATCCGGAACCTCGTCTGGAACGACCGACTTGCGCGAAGCCCAAGCCGTGGCCGCTCGCGTTGGGTATCCTATCTTGGTCAAAGCCGCGGCTGGCGGCGGTGGGCGCGGGCTGCGCATCGCCAACACCCAGGCTGAACTCGAAGCGGTGTTTGCAGTCGCACGCGAGGAAGGGGCCGCCGCCTTTGGCAACGGGGCGCTGTATATCGAAAAGTATCTGCCCCGTGCGCGTCACATTGAATTTCAAATCGTCGCCGATCTTCAGCGCAACATCCTCCATCTCGGCGAGCGCGAATGCTCCGTCCAGCGGCGCTATCAGAAGATTCTCGAAGAAGCCCCCTCTCCCGTGCTCAACAAACGCTTGCGCGAGCGCATGGGCGCCGTCGCTCTCAAAGCCGCCCAAGCCATTGGCTATACGAACGTAGGGACAATTGAATTTCTCTTGGACGACCAAGGCCATTTTTATTTTATTGAAATGAATACCCGCGTGCAGGTGGAACATCCGCTCACCGAGATGGTGACCGGCATCGATATCGTGCAAGCCAGCATCATTGCCGCGGCTGGCGAGGCCTTACCTTGGCGTCAGCGGGACATCTCCTTATCTGGGCACGCCATCGAGTGCCGCATCGTTGCCGAAGATCCCGTGAAGATGCTGCCATCGCCGGGGACCATTCGCGGCTATCATGCCCCGGGCGGCATGGGCATTCGCGTGGAATCGGGCGTCACTGATGCGAGCGTGATCTCCGTGTTTTACGATTCGCTGGTGGCGAAAGTGATCGCCTTTGCGCCGACACGTGAGGAAGCGATTCGGCGCATGCGCGTGGCGCTGAACGAATATCAGATCGGCGGCATTAAAACGAATATCCCGCTCCATCTCAAAATTTTACAGGACCCCGATTTCCTCGCTGGGAACGTGCACACTCGTTACCTCGACAAATTCCTTTCACGCCCCGTCGTTGCGACCAAACATCCAGAACCCAACTCCACAGAGCTGCGCGTCTGAAGAACGGAGGAACCCTATGGCTTCACCTTTGCTGCCGAACATCTTGCGCTCGTCTTCTTCATCCAGCAGGTTTCTTGTCACCATCAGCTCCATTCTCTTGTCGACCGCGCTGGCGCTTGGGTGTAGCGGCTTGTTATCGGTCAGTGCACGGATTGCGCTAGCGCAATCGACGCCGGTGTCCGATTCCACTCAAGCCCCGACGAATGGAGCCCCGCGACTTGTCTTCACTGATCCGGTTTATGATTTCGGTACGGTGGAGCAAGGGGCGCAAGTGACGCATCTGTTTCGTTTCACGAATCAAGGCGGGCAAGACTTGCGTATCGAGTCCGTCAAAACTTCGTGTGGCTGTACAGCGGCGGTGATTTCCTCGGAAACAATCTCGCCGAGGCAAGAAGGCACGATTAGCGCCACGTTCGATACTGCGCACTATGCCGGGGAGAAGACCAAGAGTATCAGCGTCTACAGCAATGACCCCGCCCAACTAGTCTCGACGTTAACACTACAAGGGCAGATCTCCGTTGAAGTTGAGGCTGACCCTCCACAGTTGTATCTCGGGCGGGTGCGTCATGGAGAAGAGACGATTCGTTCCGTGGATATTCTTTACGATGCAAACAAACCGATCGCCATCACAAAAATAGAAAAGACTTCTCCTATGCTGACGGTCGAGACGCAGGATCTAGAGAGAGGAGAACGCAAAGGAAAAAAGCTGATTGTCACGCTCAAGAAAGATGCGCCGCTTGGTCGGTTGAGCGACGAAATCAAGGTGACAACCAGCAGCGAAAAGCGCCCAATGGTCGAAATCCCTGTCTTTGGCAGCATTGAGGGGGATCTGGTGGTGACGCCGCCGCAGGTGTCCTTCGGCGTGTTGCGGCGAGGAGAGGGAAAATCTCAAGACGTGAGCATCAAGAGTCGCTCAACCAAACCCATTCATATTGTCAATGTCAAAAGCTCGAACGCAGACATCGCGACCGAGCTCACCACCGTGAAGGACGGAGAAGAGTACAAGCTTACTGTGAGCGTGAAAAACGAAGGCAAGCCTGGCCGCATTCAGGGGGAAGTGCAGATGACGACCGACCATCCGGCGGAAAAGGTGCTTTCTCTTCCCCTCTACGGCATGATTGCGGATGGACCACAAGCCAAACAATAACCGGTCCACAAGAGCGTTGAGCTAATGTGTAATGAACGTAGAAGATCAAACAACTTCCTTTGCCGCTTCTTTCAATTTGCGCCCCGTTGCTGACACTGTCCTCCAGGCGTTGCCGATGTTGCGTGCGGCAGCGACGGGGAGTCGGTTGCGCATCGCCGGGCTCCGGGGCGCCGCGCGAGCCTTTTTCCTGGCGCGCTGTTATCGCTCAGCGCCAAAGCCCATGCTGTGCGTGTTGCCGTCTCAAGAAGCCGCCGAGGCGTTTGCTGATGACCTGCGATTTTTCTTAGGCGGCGAGCAGCGCGAAGGACAACGCGTGCACCTCTACCCGGCATGGGACGCGCCGCCCTTCGAGGGCATTTCGCCCAGCAACGAAATCCTCGCGGGGCAGATCGAAGGGCTCTACTATTTGGTGTCTACCGAGAATCCCATTGTGGTGGCGCCGATGGAAGCGCTGGCCCAGCGTGTGTTGCCGCAAGAAGAGCTGATTGCCGCCACGTTTTCTCTGCGCACGGGGCAAGACATCGCCCTCTCTAATGTTGTGGACCATCTGGTGCAGTGGGGATATCGCCGTGTGCCGTTGGTTGAAGAGAAGGGCGAGGTTGGCGTGCGCGGCGGCTTGGTCGATCTTTTTCCGCCCTTGGCGGAAGAACCGCTGCGTGTGGAATTTTTTGGCGACACGGTCGAGTCGCTGCGGTTTTTTGATCCGGCCTCGCAACGCTCCACCGGGCAAATCGATGAGATTTCCCTCTTGCCGGTCCGTTTCTTTTCCGCAACGCGACTGCAAACCAGCCGTCGCGCGATTGAAGAAGCGATGGCCGAGAGTGACATTCCCCATCGTGAACAGCAGCGCATTGCCGAAAATGTGAAGAGCGGGCTGCCGTTTCCCGGCGCCGAGTTTTTGTTGCCGTATCTCTATCCTGCCTTGGAAAGCCTGGCGGATTATCTCCCGCGCGGCACGGTGGTATGCGTTGTTGATCAAGCCCTCGAGGAGGACGCGCTGGCAACCTTTGCCGATCATGTGGCAGCCTGCGTGGCTGACGCCAAGGCGGCGGAGCGTTTTGCCCCTCCTCCGGCGCGGTTGTTTTGCGACAGTCACGAGGTGACGGCCCGTATGGCGGCGTACTGTACCGTGACGCTGGACGGACTAGAAAATGTTGACACTGATCTGGTGGTCTCTTCCTCCGTGCTGACTGGCCTCAAGCCGCAGCCCCACACGAAAACAGGGGAGCGGAGCCTAGCCCCGTTGGCGGCGCGCATCACTCAGTGGCAAGACGACGGCGTGCAGGTGGTGCTGGTCGCCTCGAATGCCGTACAAGCGGCCCATGTGCAAAACCTCATGCTTGGGCATGAGTTGCGTTTGCCCCTCTTGGCTGAATCTGTGTGGGATGTTGAGCCGACAAGGCCTCGAGCCGCGGTAGCGGTCGGTCATTTGTCGCAAGGATTTTTCCTGCCGGCGGATCGCTACGCGTTTGTCACGGAAGAGGAAATTTTTGGCGAGAAGCGCCATCGGCGTCGCGCACGCCCCCGACCGGTGGCGGATTATTTGACGGGGCTCAGTCAACTCTCGGCTGGAGACTTTGTGGTCCACGTTGATCACGGCATCGCCAAATATCAAGGGCTGCGCCATCTCAGCGTGGCGGGCACGGAAGGCGATTATCTACACTTGGAGTATGCAGGCGGCGATCGGTTCTACCTGCCGGTTGAACGCATTAACTTAGTACAAAAGTATACTGGCGCGGATGGGCGAGCCCCGGCATTGGACAGGCTCGGGGGGCAGAACTGGGAAAAGACCAAACGCAAAACACGAGAAGCCATTCTGGCGATGGCGCGCGAGCTGCTGGAAATTCATGCCGTGCGCGAAAGCACGGAGCGACCGCCGGTCGCCAAGCTCAACGATGACTACGAAGAGTTCGTCGCACGCTTCCCGTTTGAAGAGACCAGTGGGCAGCGGACGGCCATCGAAGACGTGTTGGTGGATTTGCGCGGGGATAAACCGATGGATCGTTTGGTCTGCGGCGATGTGGGTTACGGCAAGACCGAAATAGCGTTGCGCGCGGCGTTTCTCACCGTGCAGAACGGCCAGCAGGTCGCCGTGCTCGTGCCTACCACGATTTTGGCGCAGCAACACGCAGAAACCTTCTCCCGGCGCTTCGCCGACTATCCGGTACGGATCGATCTCTTGAATCGCTTCCGTTCAGCGCAAGAGGTAAAGGCCACGCTCCAAGGGCTGGCCTCCGGGGCTGTGGATATTGTTGTCGGCACCCACCGGCTCTTGCAGCGTGACGTGATTTTCAAGAATCTCGGCTTGATTATTGTCGACGAAGAACACCGGTTCGGCGTCACCCACAAGGAGAAGATCAAAAAACTACGTCACTTAGTAGACGTGTTGACGTTATCCGCCACGCCCATTCCCCGCACGCTCAACATGGCGCTCATGGGGCTGCGAGACTTGAGTGTGATTGAAACGCCGCCGGTGGACCGACAGGCGATCCGTACCTACGTGTCCCGCTACGATGATAGTCTGGTCCGTTCGGCGATCCTGAATGAATTGGCTCGCGGCGGGCAGATCTTCTTTGTGCACAACCGGGTGGAGACGATCGAAAGAGTGGCGCGTCAGCTCCGTGAGCTCGTGCCCGAGGCGGCCATTGTCGTTGCGCACGGACAGATGCCTGAAGGTGAGCTGGAAAAGGTGATGTTGGAATTTCTCCATCATCGCGCCAATGTGTTGCTCTGTTCGTCGATCATCGAATCCGGCCTCGACATTCCCACGGCGAACACCATGATTATCAATCGGGCAGACCAATTTGGCTTGGCCCAGCTCTACCAGCTACGGGGCCGCGTGGGCCGCTCGGCAGTGCGAGCCTATGCGTATTTGCTCATCCCGGGTGAACATCTCTTGACCGAAGATGCGCGCAAACGTCTGGAAGTATTGCAAGAGCTGGACGACCTGGGCAGCGGCTTTCGCTTGGCGGCGCATGATCTGGAGATTCGCGGCGCTGGGAATTTACTTGGTAAGGAACAACACGGCAACGTTGCGGCGGTGGGATTTGAGTTGTACGCGCAAATGCTGGAAGAGACTGTGCAGGAACTCAAAGGCGGAGCCATTCAAGTACAGATCGAGCCGGATATTCAACTCGGTTCTCCAGCCTACATTCCCGAGCTCTACATCCCGGACGTCAATCAACGGCTGGTCTTCTACAAAAAGTTGGCGAACGTCAAAGATCGCACCGATTTGGAAGACCTGGCCTATGAAATGGAGGACCGCTTTGGTCCGTTGCCGGACCTCGTGCTGCGCTTTATCGAGGTCATGGACCTGCGCCGTATGCTGCGGGACTATCTTGTCACCGGCGTCTATCGCCGAGCCGACAAAGTGACGTTACATTTCCATTCAGACGCGCCCATTAAAGGCGAGCGCTTAGTTGCTTTTGTACAAAAAGACAAAGGACGCTCCCAACTCAGCCCCGATCTGCGCCTGACGTTTCCGCTCAAACCTAACGAAGACGCCATCGTCGCCGTCAAAACGCTGCTACAAACGCTCAGTGAAGCGGCGTAAGAGGAGGGAATTCGGTTTTGCTCTGGATTCCGGGTCTCGCGTTGCTCGCCCGGAATGACGGGTTTATCGTCGTCATTCCAGCGGAAGCTGGAATCCAGGGACTCATCAATCGCTCAATTGCCCGATGGCTCAATCACTCAGTTCATCCAACAGCGCCTTGGCCTCTTGCAAGTCTTTCGTATCAAACCCTTCGGTGAACCAATTGTAGACATTCGACAATAGATTGCGCGCTTCGGCTGTCTTGCCTTGTTGTTGCCACAGGCGAGCGAGGCTTGTTGATGAGCGCAGTTCCCAGGATTTGGCTTGCTGCTTCTGAGCGATGTCGATGGCTTTGAGGAAACATGCTTCAGCCTCCATCTCCGATTGCGGAGTGCGGAATGCGGATTGCGGACTAGCAACTTGGAACGTTGAACCTTGAACATGGAACTCTTTTTGTAGGGTCAGCTCGCCTTTGAGCCGGTATAGCTCGGCCTCGTTGACATGCTCTCCACTACTATTCTCTAGATCCAGCGCCTTGGCTAATATAGCGAGTCCTTCCTCTACCTGCCCCACTTTTCCATAGGCTCCAGCCAGCAAAGCAAGAGGAAATGGCGTCTGACTTTGGTGCAGGTCGGCCATACCTTCTTGCACTTGGCCTTGCTCGATCAGCGCACAGCCCCGTGCCAGTGCACCAAGCGCCAACCAAGACGGGAACCCTTGCTCGGTTGACAGTCTCATCACCGCCTCTGCTTGCTCTTGAGCAGTGGCTCCCTCTCGGCGGAAAAGATGGAGCCAGGTAGCAAACCCCAGAGCATACGCCAAACTAAAAGAGTGAGATAGTTTTTCAGCCAAAGCCAGTGCCTCATGGCTTCTTTTCAAAGCTTGGTCTGGATAGCCAAGGTCCCACAGGGTCCAAGAGGCAAAAGAGAGGCAGAGTACCTGCGAGTCAGTCATGCCAATGGGGGTAGAAGGGCGCAGCTGGGGGTCATGCAATGCAATCGCTTGCTCTAAATGTGTTCGAGCCAAAGGTAACTCTCCAAGATGGCACAATGCGCCTCCAAGTGTCCCGTGCGCCAGCGAGAGGAGATACGAGTCTTGAACGCTCTGGGCCAGATGCAGCATCTGCTCCGCTAGCTCATGTGTCGTCTGGAACTCCCGCCGGATCAGATAAAATACCCACAATCTATACAGGACTGGAAAGAGCTGACGATTCTCCCCCAACTGCTGGCACAGTTCCCGGGCTCTGGTTACGGCTTTTTCCACTTCTGGAGCCGTATAGCCCTTGACCGTGGATAGAGCTGCGCTCAAGGCAAGTTGTAGGGTCAATTCTTGCTGGGCGCGTTCTGCAGTGTCCGGCAAAGTCTTTAGCAATTCCAATCCTTTTGTCAGGTGAATGATTGCCTCCTTGTACGCTGAGCGCTGGAGGACTCTCTGGCCTGCCTGCTGCCAATAGAGAATCGCCTGTTGGGTGAGGCTTGCCTCGGTGTAGTGGTGCGCCAGCACTTCTGGCTGGTTTGCTTTAATGTCGGGGAAGCGCTCTTCCAACACTTTGGCAATCTGCGTGTGATATTGCTGCCGGGTGCTCTTTAGTAACGATTGATAGGCCGTGTCTTGAATCAGCGCGTGCTTGAAGAAGTAGCGTGCTTGTTCTCCGATGCCCCGTTGGTAGAGAATTTCTGCTTCTACTAACTTGCTCAACGCGGTCTGCAAAGGAGTGTCATTGTCTGGAGAAACGGCATGCAGCAGCTCATACGAGAACTCGCGCCCCAATGTGGCCCCGAGTTGCGCAATGGGTCGCGCCTCGGCCAAGCGATCGAGTCGGGCCATGAGGGCGTCTTGTAACGTAGCCGGAATTCCCACCACGGCCCTAGGTTGCCCCTTCTGTTGCCCGGCGCCCGCTGCCTGCTCCCCCAAATGCTCTACCACACTCTTGGTCAACTCCTCCACAAACAACGATACCCCGTCGGTCTTGAGCCGAATCTGCTCGATCACCTCGGTTGGTAGGTCGTGGCCTGCCGCTGCTTTTTCGATCATCGTTTCGACGTGTTTGTGGCCCAGCCGATTCAGCACCAAGTGTGAAAGATGAGAGCGCGGTGGCCACGGCGGGACAAACTCCGGTCGAAACGTCAGTACGAGCAACAGCTTGGTGGTCGGAAGCTGGTCTGTTAACAACGTCAAGAACTCCAACGACGACGGGTCCGCCCAGTGCACGTCTTCCCACACCAACACCGTCGCTTGCCGCTCCGCCTGCGCCATCAGCAATTGCAGCAACGCTTGCAACGTCCGCTCTTTCTGCTTCTGCGGCGTAAGATTCAGTGCTGGATACTGAGACGGCGTCGGTAATGACAGCAGAGAGGTGAACAGTGGGAGCGCATCCGGTAGCTCGTACAGGGCCAGGGTGCGTTCGAGCTTAGCGATCTTCTCGGCGTCTGTGTCGTGTCGATTGAACAGCAGCGTGCGCTGCCAGAGGTCAATGAGCGGATACAACGCGCTTTGTTGATGATACGGTGAACAGCGCGCTTCAAACAGTAGCGAACCTTCTGTCGTCACTTGCTCCCGCAGCCGATATGCCAGGCGAGACTTGCCAATGCCAGGCTCGCCACTGAGCAACACCACTTGTCCCTGTCCTTCTTTGACTTGCTCCCAGCGGTCAAGGAGTAAACCCACTTCTTGCTCCCGGCCCACTAACGGCGTGAGGGTACTTCTCCCCGCCAACGGTGAGACCTGTTGTCGCTCGCTCTGTACGTGGTACACGGCAATGGGGGTGTCGAGCCCTTTGACGAGATGAGAGCCGAACGGCTGACATTCAAATGTGTCGTTGACCAGCCGTTGCGTCGCGGCGCTGACCATCACCGTGTTGGGTTCGGCCAGCCCTTGAATGCGCGCCGCAAGATTGGGGGTTTCACCCAGGGCTAGTTGCTCCGTACGGCCCGGCGCGCCGATCTCGCCGACTACTACTAGCCCCGTGTGAATGCCGATGCGGACTGGAAGTGCATCCGAGCCGCGACCATACGGGAGCGGGGCACGGACCGCTTGCTGACGCGCGCGGCTCTGGAGGGCCTGAATAATCTCCACTCCCGCTCGTACTGCACGCTGCGCGTCATCTTCATGCGCCGTGGGATAACCGAAGTAGACCAGCACCCCATCGCCGAGATGCTGAGGCACGAAGCCGGCATAACGTTGAATCACCTCGTCACAGGTGCGGTGATACTGTTGCACGACCGCGTGGTAGTCCTAGGGATCGAGCTGGGCGGACAACGCCGTGGAGCCGACCAGGTCAACGAACATAACGGTGAGCTGCCGTCGCTCCGCTAGGGGTTGGGTGTGAGGGGTTGGGGATTGAGGAAGACGTGGAACCTGGAGCGTGGAACCTGGAACCGGCGCAGCCCCTGCCCACACCAGCACCGTCCCGTTTTCATCAATGGCCACCTGTTTGGCCTCGATGAGTTCGGCTTTGAGATCCTCGAGGAATTCGTCGTCGAGACCGAACCGTCGCTTCAAGGCCCGGTACGAAACCCGGCCTTCGCGCTGAAGCAGTGCGAGCACCTGGGACAGGGTTTCATCAAAGGTCATGTTGGCGTCTCCGTTTTGCTTACCGACGAACGTGCAACCTCACCAGGCGAAAATAGCAGCCTTGGCACGGCAGGGGAAGATTTGGCTGCTCCCCTAGGATGCCTCACAAAATCCTGGATTCCGGGTCTCGCGTTGCTCGCCCGGAATGACGGGTTCATCGTTGTCGTCATTCCAGCGGAAGCTGGAATCCAGGGAGGGCTGAGAATACTTTTGCCAGGAGGTTGTCATATATCCTGCCTTTCATTCTGCTTCTTGCTGAGTTGTGTCAGCGACGCTCTTGCGCACGCTGAGCGAGTCATGGTAGCCGAGAAGGTTATGAAGAAGTACATCCTTTTGCTATCGCTGTCGGCTTGCCTTTCTCTTTGGTCTTTCGTCCAAGCCGAAACGATTAATCGCATTGTGGCGACGGTGGATGATGATCCCATTACGCTGCAGGAGGTGCGCGCTTTTGGGAAAGTGCCTGGCCAGCGCCCACTGTTCATGCCGCCGGAAGGCGCGGCAAATATGACCGAGCGCGATGTCTTGGAAGTGCTCATCATGAACCGGCTGATTAACAAAGAGGTCGAAGCCCAGGGCCTCAAAGCCAAAGATGAAGAGGTAAACGAATATATTGAGCGGATTAAAATGGAAAGCCATCTCGACGATGACCGCTTCAAGGCTGCGTTGGCGCAGCAAGGCATGACGCTAGAGAGCTATCGAGAACAGGTGGCTGATGAAATTGAACGGGCGATGTTAGTGAGTCGAGAAATTGGCGCGCATGTGAACGTGACGCCACAAGACGTGGAACGTTATTATAAGGAGCACAACGACGAGTATGCACAGGCCGAGCAAGTGCATGTGCGGCATATCTTTTTGCCCCTGGCCGGTCACACGGAAGAAGAAACTCTCGCGCAGATGGAGGACATCCGTAAGCACGCCGTCGCCGGAGAGGACTTTGGCAAACTGGCGGACCAATACTCACAGGGCCCGGGCGCCGGTCAGGGCGGCGACTTGGGGAATTTCAAAAAGGGGCAGATGGCCAAGGAAATTGAGGATGTCGCCTTTGCGTTGAAACCAGGAGAGATTAGTCAACCGTTTCGTATGGGCGCTGGTATTCATCTGATTAAAGTCGAGGAGCACACCGTGCCCGGTCAACAAACGATCGATAAAGATACGGCTGAACAAATTAAACGGAAACTCTACAACGAGGCGCTCAAGCAACGCTACGATCGCTGGTTTCAAGAAGATTTGCGCTTCCGCCATAATATCGAAAACTTCATGACTGCATCTACGAACCGAGCCTCACGCGCCGCGCTGAGAAAAACCAGCGAAGCCTCCACCGAGAAAGAATCGTCATCGGAAAAAAGTACAGAGCCGGAGAATCAGCCCAAGAAGGGATTCTTCAAGGGAATCGCTGACGATCTGTGGCCGTTTTGACGCCACTACTCGACGCCGAGCGTGCGCGAAGCCGCAACGTTTGTTTCTTGTTTCGTAACGTATGATTCCCTTCATTGGTGTGTCCATGGGCGACCCTGCGGGCATTGGCCCGGAGGTCGTGCTCAAGGCGGCGCTGCAACGGTCCGACGCGTATCGGTTGGTTGTGCTGGGAGATGTGAACTGTCTCCAAGAAACAGCTCAACATCTTCACCTCCCGATCACTGTCGTTCCCTGGCGTTTTGAGGAACCTTATCCTACCTCTGCTGAAGTCGTGCCGGTCCTTGAACTCTCACACCTGGCTCCGCACGAACGTCAGCCCGGACGTCCCGCGCCGGCTGGAGGGGAGGCCTCGTATCTCTACGTTGAAAGCGGGGCGCAGCTTGCGTTGCAAGGGATCATCCACGGGCTCGTTACTGCCCCGATTAGCAAAGCCATGTGGCACGCGGCTGGCCGTGCTTATCCGGGCCACACGGAATTGCTTGCCGACCTCACTCACACTCCTGAAGTGCGCATGATGCTGGTGGGCAGTCAGTTACGCGTGATTCTCGTGACTACCCACATCGCGCTGGCCCGCGTACCAACCGTGCTCTCGAGTGAACGTATTTTCCGAACGATCATGATGGCTGCCGAGCATTTACGGCGCTTTCACGGGCTCACACAGCCGCGCCTTGCGGTTGCCGGACTCAATCCGCATGCCGGTGAAAACGGCGCCTTTGGCGATGAGGAGGAACGGATCATTGTCCCAGCCGTGCGGCAAGCGCAAGCGCAAGGGCTCGCTTCAGAAGGCCCATTTCCCGCCGATACTGTTTTTGTCCGAGCGGTGCATGGAGAGTTTGACGGTGTGATCTGTTTGTACCACGATCAGGGCTTGATTCCGTTAAAATTGCTCTCCTGGGAAGACGGCGTCAATGTAACGATTGGGCTGCCCATCGTGCGCACGTCGCCTGATCACGGCACGGCGTTTGACATTGCCGGACAAGGAAAAGCCGACCCGCGGAGCCTGCAAGCGGCGATCGCGTTGGCGGTGACGATGTCTCAACAGCGAGGTGGACATGAATCCAGCGATCTTTCGTGAGTACGACATTCGCGGCATTGCCGACCAGGATTTTGATGCGCATTTTGCTTTTCAACTTGGCCAAGCGTATGGAGCCTTTGCTATTAACCAAGGAAAGAAGAAGGTTGCCGTGGGTCGCGACTGTCGTCTCACCTCGGAGAAGTATGCGGCGGCGCTGCGCCAAGGCATGTGCGCTACTGGGCTAGAGGTATTCGACGTCGGCGTTTGCCCCACGCCACTCCTCTATTTTTCGCTGTACTACTACGAACTGGACGGCGGCATTCAAGTCACTGGCAGTCACAATCCACCCGAACATAATGGGTTCAAGATCTGCGTCGGGAAAACGACTATTCATGGTCAGGAGATTCAAGAACTGCGCACCCTCCTTGAACGCGGCGTGTTTCCAGCGGGGCAAGGGAAGGAAACGCCCAAGCCGATCATCGCTCCGTACCAGGAGTTCATCACCGAGCATTTTGGTTCTTTCCAACGCGAGATCACTGTCGTCGTCGACGCAGGAAACGCCACGGCCGGTCCGGTTGCGCCGCCAATCTTACGGAAACTCGGCTGTCGTGTCACGGAGTTATTCTGCGAGTTGGACGGTCGTTTTCCCAATCACCATCCCGATCCGACGGTTCCGGAAAACATGGAGCACTTGATTGCGAAACTGCAAGAGACGGGCGCCGAAGTGGGCGTGGCTTATGATGGAGATGCGGACCGCTTGGGGCTCGTTGACCGTCATGGTCGGCTCATCTGGGGTGATGAGATGTTGGTCTTGTTTTCGCGCGACATCTTGCAACGTCATCCCGGGGCGACGATTGTGTCGGAAGTGAAATGTTCGCAGCGACTGTTTGACGACATTGTGCGCAAAGGCGGCCAACCGATTATGTGGAAAGCTGGCCATTCCTTGCTCAAAGCAAAAATGCGCGAGACCGGCGCGCTCTTAGGCGGAGAAATGAGCGGCCATCTGTTTTTTGCTGATAGCTATTATGGATACGACGACGCCATCTACGCCTCCTGCCGCGTGTTGGATATTTTGAGTCGCACGGGGAAAGAGCTGCCCGAATTGTTGGCGGACCTGCCTCCTGCTGTTGCTACTCCGGAGATTCGCGTCGATTGTCCAGACGATCTGAAGTTTCGCATCGCGGAAAAAGTGCGCGAGCACTTTCACGGACGTTTTGAAACTGTAGACATTGATGGGGTGCGCGTGAAATTCCCGCACGGATGGGGGCTGGTGCGCGCCTCCAACACCCAGCCGATCCTGGTCCTACGCTTTGAAGCGCAGACACAAGCACAACTCACGGAATACCGCACGTTGGTGGAAGGGGTGGTCGAGAGGGTGAAACACGATCTTTCTCGGTCTCTTGGTTAAGGTCCACATTAGATTCCCCTCACCCGCACTTGCTACGCTCATGCTGCCCTCTCCCCGCTGGGGAGAGGGATAGGGTGAGGGGGGTCTGACAAATAATCTCAACAGTTGGCGTTAGATGGCCCGATAGGCCGCGAACGACTGAGTAGAAGACCGCGCGGTTGGGTCAGTGATGACATTGACCACCGCCGGTTTGCCGGCAGCAGCGGCAGCCGCCGCGCGTTTCAGCGCCGGCATGATGTCCTGCGGCTTGTCGACGTATTCTCCGTGACCGCCGAAGACTTCCGCCATCTTGTCGTAGCGGCTGAAGCCGAGATCGCGCCCCGCATTCATGACGCCAGCTCCAGCCCAACCGCCGTTGTTGCTGATGACAATAATGGCGGGAATGTTATGGCGCACCATAGTGTCGATTTCCATGCCGTTCATGCCGAACGAGCCGTCGCCGCTCATGACGATGACCTGGGTGCCCGGTTTCGCCACCTTGGCTCCAAGACCAAATGGGACCGCCACGCCCATACACCCGTTAGGGCCTGCATTGACGCGATGACCCGCTACATGCGTGGGAATGGTTTGCCGCGCGAAGTTCAAGGTTTCGTGCCCATCCACTACGACGATAGCGTCACGATCCATGAAATCGCGAACTTCTTTACACAGACGCAACGGATGAATCGGGGTTTTGTCGGTGTTTAGCAAAGCCTGGGCTTTCTCCTGCGACCGTGCTTCATAGCCACGGAGCGTGTCGACCCACGCCAACTCCTTACGGCCATGAAACACATCGCGGCCTTCCTTGGTGAGTTGTTGCAACACCATCCTGGCGTCCCCGATGATGCCAACATCGACCGCGCGGTTGCGACCAATCTCTTCATCATTAATGTCAACTTGAATAATTTTGACATCTTCCGCGAAACGCGGCGGCAAACCAAAGCCGACGATGAAGTTGAGCCGCGTGCCGACGAACAGCACCGCATCGGCTTCTTTCCAGGCCTGATTGCGGGCGCCCGGAAAGCTCAACTTGTGGTCCTCTTCGATGACGCCGCGTCCCTGCGGTGTGGTGTAAAACGGAATGCTGGACAGGTCGACAAACTCTTTGAGTTCCTGCATGGCCTTGGACCAAAGGATGCCTGTGCCGGTAATGATGATTGGACGCTTGGCGTCTTTGAGAATCGCGATAGCTTTTTTCACGAGATCTGGGTCGCCGGAGATGCGGGGCACACTGTGCGGCATCTTGGGGAACACCACTTCACTTTCGTCAATATTGCGATAGAGCACGTCGCCAGGAAGATCAACGTAAACGGGACCGGGCGTCCCGCTAGTAGCGACGCGGAACGCCTTGTTAATAATTTCCGGAATGCGGCGAACATCCATCACGCGCTCTGACCATTTGGTGATCGGTTTGAACATGCCGACCTGATCCATTTCTTGGAACGCGCCCATGCCCGACTGTGAGAGCGCGCTGGCCCCGCCGAGAGCGATGACTGGCACGGCGTCGAGGTAGGCATTGCCGACGCCAGTGATCAGATTGGTTGTGCCAGGACCGGAGGCGGCGAAACACACGCCAGGCTTGCCCAGCACACGGCTGTACGCATGCGCGGCCATTGCCGCGGCTTGTTCGTGACGCACGTCAACCGAACGGAAGCCGATTTCGATGCAACGGGAAGCTACATCCACCATGGGGCCGCCAGTGAGATAAAAGACGGTATCCACTCCTTCATCTTTGAGTGATTTGACAACGAGATCATTGCCGCTGGTCTTTGCCATAACGTCCTCCTTTTCCAAACGATCAAATACTGGGGTGCTCGCGCATCTTACCCTTACTCCAGGGAAAAACGCCAGAGGGCGGCGTTCACGCCAGGAGAGCACTCATGCTTGCACGACGAGCGTGTCTCCCGCGAGAAACACCATGCTCATGGCCGGGGTATTGTAGGCGTAGCCAATACGTCCAAGAGCATCGATCAGAATAAGGCCAGCTTCGCTGCCGGTGCGCCGATGAAAGATATTGAGCGCTCGCTGCGCGGCCTGGGCAGGATCAATCCCGCCATGCAACAATTCCACCGCCGCGCGGGTAAGTGTTGTGCGGATAATCGCCTCACCATGACCAGTGGCGGAAGCAGCGCCAAGGGTGTCATCCGCATAAGTTCCGGCGCAGATGATGGCGGAATCACCGATCCGGCCAGAACGCTTATTGGTCATACCTCCCGTGGAAGTGGCGGCGGCGAGTCGTCCGGCTTTGTCGAACGCCACGGCGCCGACCGTGCCCGACGTCCCCGTGCTTTGCGTCTCCCGCCAACGCTGCCGCTGTCGTTCAGTCACCAGCACTTCTTGTGAGATAACCGGAAACCCATGCTCGCGGGCAAACCGCTCCGCTCCTTCAGCGACGAGGAAGACATGTGTATTGTCATCCATCACGGCTTTGGCGAGGAGGATGGGATTCCGCACGGTGCGCACTGCCCCCACCGCGCCCGCGTAAGCGGTAGAGCCTTCCATCAAGGAAGCGTCCATTTCCACCGTTCCTTCTTGTGTCAGACAGGAACCCACACCGGCGTTGAAAACCGGGTCATTCTCCATTTCGACCGTTGCTTGCACGACAGCGTCGAGGGCGGAACCATCGTGCAGCAAAATAGACCACGCCGTTTCCCACGCGCGACGGAGGCCGTGTTGGCGCTCCTCGTGGGAAGCGGGGTCTGGAGCGCCAGCTCCACCATGAATGATGAGAGAAGGAGGCATGAACCTTTGAAGAGCAGTAACTGCGATTGTCGAAGCTGTTTGTCGCTATGACAAATAGCCCATCGGTTTGCTTTTGAGCAGTTTCGCGATGAGTTGTCCTTGCGTCTTTTTCCGAGGCGACTCCGAGCGCTTCCCGTTGAGGACAAACACACCGCGAGTATACCGCCCACCGCCTTGCTCACATACCGTCCAGAGGTGTCGCCACCGTTCCGGAAAATTCACCCAGGCTCGCATGAGGTCGTCTTGTCGGGACATGTTGCTCTCCAGTGTCTAATGTCAGAAAAGAGGCGGTAGTGCTTCTCACGTTAGAGGGACCGCACCGGGTCCTCGCCGGTCCATCCTTCTGCTGCTTTAGCAATACGTTGATAAAATTTACGCATGAGGGGGCAGTCCTCGTACACTTCCACCATGGCGCCCAGCACCGTGCGCGTATCGTACCACGCCAGCCGCATGCCGCCGACGACGGGTAAGCGACAGGTCATGACCGTCGCAAATCCCAAGGCGTTCAAGCGGTGCGTCTCGGCGTCGAGGTCCGGAGCAAACCAGGTGAGATGTTGAATACCAGTCTGTCCTGGGGCATACATTTCTCGCGCGCCAGAGGGATTATTGCAGTGCTGCTGAAACAGCTCGACTTGCACCGTGCCCCACTGGCCGACGGCAGAGGACTGGTCAAGCTGCGCCGGCTTCCCACGATAGGTCAACTCATCGAGCTGAATATGAGGGACACGAAAAAATGGCCCTGCCCCCATGAGCTTCACCCACTGCAGGGCGGCGGCGTCCATATCATCCACCACCCAACACATCTGCACGATCGGATGCGGCGTGATGGCGGCAATTCCTTTGGTCTCGCTAATGCCGTTACTCATAATGACACCCCGTTGCTGTCTCTCCTAGCGCCTCTAGCAGACTTCTTCCTCTGGGTCTATCGCCAATCCACCTAGCCAAGCCCGCGTGGGACAGCTAGAAATTAACCCATGAAATTCGGAATTCTCCAGTTCTTCAGTTGGCCCGAGCGCCGCGTGGCGTTGCCTACGGTGTATCAACGCGCGTTGCAACGCATCGAGATCATGGACCAGACCGGTTACGACGCTGTGTGGCTCACCGAACATCATTTCAGTGATTACAGCGTGTGTCCCTCGATCCCGGTCATGGGCGCTCATGCGGCGGCGCGTACGAAACGGTTGCGCATCGGCGCGGGCGTCACCCTTGCGGCGTTTTATCATCCTTTACGCCTGGCTGAAGAAATTGCTTTGCTTGATATTCTCTCCGCTGGGCGAGTGAGTTGGGGCGCGGGGCGCGGGTTTGACGCCAAAGAATTCAAAACGTTTAATGTCCCTATGGCGGAAAGTGCTGATCGCTTCCGTGAAGTCGTTGATGTCGTCGTCAGAGCCTGGACGACGGATCGGCTCACGTATCAAGGAAAATACTTTTCATTTGACAATATAGAGGTGTTGCCCAAACCACTGCAACAACCGCACCCGCCCATGTGGGTCGCGGCTGGCTCACCGGAAGCGATCGACTGGGCCGCATCGAAGGGGCACGCGATTTTGATGGACCCCCACTCCACTCATGTCGAACTGGGAGAAAAGAAGAAATTTTATAAGCAGAAGATGGGGGAATACGGGTATCCCGTGGCAGGACGGGACATTCCCATGGCGCGGCTATTGGCGATTGATGAAACGGATGAAGCCGCCGCCGCGGGCGCGCGCCAGGGCGCGGAGTGGCTGCTCAAGACCTATGTCGATCCTAAAATGTTCAGTATGGGCATTGACCCCGTGCAGCGCTACGTTGATTCCGTGGTCATTCACGGTACAGTTGAGCGGGTCATTGATGAGATTGCTCGCTTGCGAGAAGAGATTGACTTGCAATACGTGATTGGCGCACCGTTGGGGCACAAGACCTTCATGGCGTTCACCGAAAAAGTGTTGCCGAAGTTTTTGTAAACGATTTTTCACCCAGGCACAACATTAATTACGAGGAGGGTTTGTTATGGGTCTACCAAATGGCGTTCACCATCTGGCGATCTGCACGAAGGACATCAAGGCGCAGATTGAGTTCTTTACGCAGGTGTGCGGCATGGAGTTGGAAGCGCTGTACTGGATGCACGGCGTCAAGAACACCTTTCACGGCTTTCTCAAGTTGAGCGACAATTCCTCGATCGCCCTAGTGTGTTCTCCAGAAATCGGTGAGATTCAACCGGTGAAAGGGGTTTCTCATCCAGTGTGGACGGCGGCGCCGGTCGCGGGTGGCGCCATGCAGCACCTGGCAATGAACGTGGACACGGAAGCCGATCTGCTGGCGATGCGAGACCGGGTGCGGTCGCACGGCTATTGGGTGATGGGACCCATCGATCACGGCTTCTGCAAGTCGATTTACTTTGCCGGGCCCGAAGGGATGATGCTCGAATTCTCCACGTCCGAAGGAAAAGCGATCGATGGCGAAGCATGGATTGATCCCGAAGTGGTGAAACTCGCGGGCATTAGCGCCGAAGATCTTGCTCGCTATAAAAATCCACCAGCCTTCGAATCTCAAGGCGGGAAAGTATCCCAGGTCGACCCCAAGGAAAGCAAGATTATGATTGACTTCCCGCCGGAGAATCGCGCCGTGCTGGGGATGACGGATGAAGAGATTCTCAAGCGACTGAGCGAGACCACCCCGCCGGTGCAGGTGAACCGTTAGAGCAAGACAAAACGCGGGGCTGCCAAGCAGCCCCTGCTCGTGAAAACGAAGGATTATCTAGATGCGCATCGGCATGATGATTGGCGAAGGAGCGGGCGAATGTCCACACCTGGATGACATTATTGTCCGCGCACGGCGTATTGAAACTGCCGGTTTGGCGACGGGCTGGATGGCGAACATCTTTGCCTATGACGCGATGAATCTCCTCGGTATCGTCGGACGCGAAACCAAACGCATTGAGTTGGGCACCGCTGTCGTTCCCACGTATCCACGACATCCCGTGGTTATGGCCCAACAGGCGCTAACCACACAAGCTGCGAGCAACGGCCGCTTCACGCTGGGAATCGGTCTCTCTCATCAAGTTGTCATTGAAAAGATGTTTGGGCTTTCGTATGAGCGACGCATTTCTCACATGCGCGAATATTTGTCCGTGCTCAAGCCGCTCCTCGCTGGTGAATCGGTGAAGTACCGAGGAGAAGAGTATCAAGTAAACATGAGTCTGAAGCCGCCTGGGGCGACTCCCGTGCCGCTTGTCATGGCGGCGCTAGGACCAAAGATGCTCGATCTCTGCGGGCGCGAAGCCACAGGAACAATTACCTGGATGGCGGGACGGAAAGCGCTCAGCGAGCATGTCGTGCCGCGAATTACAACCGCAGCGAAAGCGGCAGGGGGCCCGTCGCCTCGTGTCATTGCTGGGATGCCGATCGCGATTGCCAGCAACGTTGTGGCCGCTCGTGAAGTCGCCGCCAAGGTATTTCAGGTCTATCGTGATCTTCCTGCTTACCGCACCATGCTTGATCGAGGGGGTGCAGCGGAACCTGTCGACGTTGCTCTGGTCGGCGACTCCGCCACAGTGAAGGGTGAAATTAATCGCCTTGAAGATATCGGCGTCACAGATCTTTGCGCCTTCGTTTTTCACGCCGAGCCGGGGGCGTTCGAACGGACAATTGATTTCCTGAGCACACTATAAAGTTCTTAGGATGGATGCCGACAGGAGAGGCGAAGTAGACATCACATGAAAATAATCAAAATTGTCGCCTCAACTTTAGGAGGATACGCTGGCTGGCAGCTCGGAAATCATGTCGGACTCATGACGGCGTTTTTTCTAAGCATCATTGGCACGGCGTTCGGTGTGTACTTAGTCCAGCACTGGATGAGCGAGTATCTTTCGTAGACTACATATCTTATAGCCTGGATAAAAGTGAATAATATCTCTGCCGAGGAGTTTTCTTTGCGCTGTTGAACGCTCGCTTGCATCCCAGCAAAGATCCAGGCATCTATGAAAGGCGATTTGCAATAAGGAGGAAACCATGGCGCTTCCGCAAGATATTAGCCCGTTCAACAGTGAGGTAATGGACACGCTCATGAAGTCGTCTGCAATGGATTGGATTCCTATGGCGGACGATCCGCAGCGTAGCTTCATGAAAATTTTGTGGACAGGATCAGAGTCGGGGACCTGGGCCGTGTTGTTCCGTTGGCTCAAAGGCTATGTGGCGCCGCCGCACAAGCACCTCAGCGCTTCGCATACGTTTATTCTGTCGGGCAAATTGCAGGTGCGCGACGGGGTGCTGAACACCGGCGATTATGTCTACGAAGCCAACGGCATGGTGCACGGCGCCACGACCGCGCTTGAGGATACGGACTACCTCTTTATTTGTAACGGAACCGTGCTGTTCTTTGACGAAAACAATTTTACTTCGTACCTAGGATGGGAAGAACTCCGCCGCATCAAAGCGGCATACGAAGCCACCAAGAAGGCGGCGTAGTTGCCGTGAGAGGTTTTTACTGATGAGCAAAGTCAAATTCAGTCTTTTCCTGCCGACTGGGGATTTCGCCAAGGCCCGCGCGGCGGCGGAATGGGCCGACACGCACGGTTTTTATTCCGTCTCCATTAACGATCATTTTTTCTCGCCGTTGGGAGCGCCGCAAACGCCTCAGCTGGAGTGCTACGCTACATTAAGCGCCGTGGCGGCGGTGACGAAGAACATCCGTCTGGCGCCAGCCGTGACCGCGATGTCTTTTCGCTCGCCAGCTATGCTGGCCAAGATGACTTCTACGCTTGACCACATCAGCGGCGGGCGTTTCATCTTCGGCGTAGGCTCCGGATGGCAACGCTCCGAATACGACGCCCACGGGTATCCCTATCCGACCAACGCGGAGCGTCTCGATCAACTGCATGACGCTATCAAGTTGATTAAGGCGATGTGGACGCAAGAAGAGCCCACGTACCATGGACGCTACTTCTCTGTGGAGAAAGCCTACAATCATCCGCGTCCGGTGCAGAAGCCGCATCCTCCCATCATGGTAGGCGGCGCGGGCAAGAAGCTGTTGCAGATCGTCGCGGCGGAGGCGCAAATCGCTAACCTCATTCCGCCTATCGTCAATGGCAAAGACTTCGTCCAAGACCCGGAAGCGGCGGTGAAATTCACCAAAGCCGAGCTGAAACGACGCATCAACATGTTGCACGGATTTGTCGCGGACGCGGGGCGCGCCCCGGGGTCCGTGGAAATCAGCGGGATCGCGATGGTGAATATCTCGCGCAGCAAAAGTGATGCGGACACCGCCGTCAAAGCCACCGCTTCCGCGATGGGCTTCCCCAACGAAGAAGCGGTGCGCAACGCGCCGGTGGCGTTGATTGGGACGCTAGACGAAGTGCGGCGAGAGCTGCGCTCTCGCATCGAAGAATTCGGCATGACTTACTTCATTGTGTTCCCCAGGTCGGAGGAATCGCGCGATCTGCTCGTGAATGAAATTATGCCCGAATTTACTGCGTAGCTTGAAAAGAAAAGCCGCGGCGGGAGTGCTGCGGCTCACTCATCAGACAAAGGAGGACGTCATGGGGACCAAGAGCACACCGATTGCCTCTACTTAATATTAATCAGGCCACAGTCCGACACTCGATGGAGCTGTTCGCCTGGGACGTGATCCCGCACAGTCGGTGAGGGAAGAGCACAGGGAAGGAAGCACGATCCCGAAAACTGTAGTCTCAGCACTTTCTTCGAGGAGAAACACCATGGCCCCATACAAAATTATCTCTGCGGACTCCCACATGTGCGAGCCTCCCAACTTGTGGGTGGAACGATTGGATCGACAGTTTCGCGACCGCGCCCCGCGCATCCTCAAAAATCCTGAGGGTAAGAAAGGCGCCTTCTTTGTCTGCGAGAATATGCCGCCGCTCAACGTTTCCGGCGCATTTGCTGCCGGCAAGACGTTCAATAAGGCATTTCTGGACGCAGGTCTGGATAATGCGTTGCCCGGAGGTTGGGACCCCGCTGCGCGACTTAAAGATATGGAGCTGGACGGGGTCGAGGCTGAAGTCCTGTATACGACCTGTGGCTTTATGCTCTTCGGCATGGAAGACGCTGCTCTGCAAGAAGCCTGCTTTCGGGCGTACAACGATTGGCTGGCGGAGTTTTGTCAGTATGCGCCTCGACAATTTGCCGGGTTGGGGCTCGTCTCGTTGTTCGATGTGGAACGGGGCGTGCAGGAACTCGAGCGGTGTAAGAAACTCGGGCTACGAGGGGCTATGATCTGGGCCACTCCGCCCGAAGACCTCCCGCCTTACAGCGCTGCGGCTTACGAACCTTTCTGGGCTACGGCCCAAGAGTTACAGATGCCTCTATCGTTGCATCTGCACACTGGGGGGAGAAAAGCGGGGCGTCAGGAACTCAGCAACCCGGTGCGGATGTATGTCGCTTCGATCACTCGACCATCCGAGATCCAAGATTCGCTCTTGACGTTGATCTTTTCCGGCGTGCTGGAACGGTTCCCACGTTTGCAACTCGTGTCGGCGGAAAATGACATCTCGTGGGCGCCCTATCTCCTGGAACGGGCGGATAAATACCATCGGCGCTGGAAACAGGCTTATGAGGTATCGATCTCACTCAAGCCCAGCGACTACTTCCGCCGTCAAATCTATTTCACCTTTATCGACGATCTCGTTGGTCTACAAACCTACCAGCTTGCCAATTGTACCGACAACATTTTGTGGTCAACGGATTACCCCCACCAGGCGGCGACGTGGCCCCATTCACAGGAAGTGATAGAGCGAGATTTTCACACAGTGCCGGAGGCGGACAAACGGAAGATTGTGCGGGACAACGCGGCGAAACTGTACGGATTTTCCTTAGGGTAAACGTGACGGTCCCGCTCCACGAACAATCTCCTTGAAGGAGCCTGGCTTCTCACGGGAGGGATTCTCTCTCGTATTACTCGGACCTGAAGATCACCCAAAGGAGGGATCATGAATCAGTTTTATACCGAGCGTGAGCAGCGCTTTGTTGATCTAGCGGCGACGTTGGCTGACGAGTTTGCCCAACGGGCTGCTCGCTACGATGCGGAAGCGGCTTTCCCCCACGAAAACTACGCCCGTCTCCGAGAAACCGGTTATACCATCTTGACTATCCCTGAAGAGCTGGGCGGATTAGGGGCGAGCATGCTCCAGCGCATCAAGGCCCAGGAGCGTCTAGCGCAAGGCTGTGGCGCCACCGCGCTGGCTATTAACATGCACTTCAATGCTCTCGGACTGCTGACCGACGTGTGGCGCAAATTTAAGGACCCGAAAGTCGCGAATAAACTGCGCGAGGTCGCTGCTGGCCGTTTGTTCTGCGGCGGGTCGGCCTCTGAACCGGATAACGCAGTTCCGGTCCTGCGTCCACGGACGACTGCCAAGCGGGTGGACGGAGGGTGGCTCGTCACCGGTCGCAAGATTTTTGGCACGCAGAGCATTGCCCTAGACCTCTTTTTCAGCGAGGCCACGTGGATAGATAACCCAGAGGGTGAGATGATTCTCACTTTTATCATTCCGCCGCGCGACACCTCTGGTTTAGCTTTTAAAGATGATTGGCACACGATGGGCATGCGAGCCACGGCTTCCCGCAGTACGGAGTTAAAAGACGCGTTCGTACCCGAATCGGCAGTCATGCTGCAACGGAAGACATTCACTCGTGGAGGCATTACCGATCTGTTCCTGCGCGCGCCGTTCACGATTGGGGCGCCGTACATCGGTATCGCCGTGGCGGCTCGTAACTTCGTGGTGGACTTTATGCGTGACCGGCCCCGGTTTCCCCTCAAGAAGCCGATGAGTCATCTGCCCAGCGTCTACAATAAAGTCGGTGAGATGGATGTGTTGATCGAAAGCGCGCGGGCCACTCTCTGGAAGGCGGCGGCGGAAGCGGAGGTGGAAGACTCCGCGAGCTGGGGACGCAAGAGCGTAGCAGCCCGCATGGTGGCGATTGAGAACTCGGTGCGCGTGGTCGATCTGGCGCTGCGGGCGGTGGGAGGCCAATCCTATTTTAAGCGTTTGCCCCTGGAGCGCTTGTTCCGTGACGTGCGCGCCGGACTCTTTCATCCCTTGGACAGTGATGAAACGCTAGAGGTGCTCGGCAAGAGCGCCTTTGGTATTCCCTTAGTGGACGATGACGCCATCTGGGCATGACAAGGAACCGGAGCGTCAACTTGCCGCCTGCGCGGGCGCAGCCTCTGCCCTGTTCCGCTCGGCGTGCGATAGTGCTACCAAGGGCGCGGGGGAATAAAAGGCGGACGCGAGGTATGAGTCCGTTCTTGAGCTAGCGGCCTGCGGTCTACTTCGTTACAGCGCACCTACGGGCTCAGCCTCAGAACTCATCACTCAGTACACCGTACTGACTTTACCGGCTCGCTCGGGCCAAAAGGGGGTTCTATGGCGGATTATGATCTGTTAATCAAAAACGGCACGATCGTCGACGGTTTGCGCATGCCGGCCTTCAAAGGCGACATTGGCGTCCGTAACGGGAAGATCGTGGCCATGGGGAATGTCCAAGGGACTGCGACGCGGGTGATTGACGCCAGCGGGTTAATCGTGGCTCCCGGCTTCATGGATATCCACACTCACTACGACGCCGCACTCAGCGGTTGGGACCCTTATGCCACGCTATCCGGTTGGCATGGGGTGACGACCGTGGCGATCGGCAATTGCGGTTTCGGCTTCGCTCCCGTGCGTCCAGAGGATCGCGAGCGCGCGATGCTGCGCATGGAGCGAACCGAGACCATTCCGTTGTCCATCATGCAAGCCGCGATGCGCTGGGATTGGGTCACCTTCCCGGAATTTCTTGACAGCCTTGACCGGCATGGTCTTGGCGTCAATGCCGCATCGCTGGTGCCCTACTCCCCGCTACGCGCCTGGGTCATGGGTAACGAGGCGGCGCGAGATCCCAACTACACGGCCACGCCAGACCAGATTGCGCAAATGAAACACATTCTACGTGAAGCGTTGAATGCCGGTGGCTTTGGCTTTTCGGGTACTTTCAGTATGGCCAACCGTGACTATGACGGCGGCTATCTGCCTACCCAGGTGGCGTCGCGCGAAGAATTTCTGGAAATGGCCACGGTCTTACGTGACTACAACCGAGGCTCGATTGAGTGGACGATGGGTCGGGCGCTGCAAGGGCTCAGACTCGATTTCTTGCTGGAGCTGGCCAAAACCAGTGGACGGCCGGTGAACTGGAACGCGATCGCCTTTGATCCGACCAACCCGACGCAGTGGCGCCGGCAATTGGATTGGAATGAGAAAGCGTACCGTGAAGCCGTGGTGCTGCCCGTCGACATCTGCCTGCCGATTGAGTTTGAGTTGACTTTTGAAACCGTAGGACTGTTCGATCAACTCCCAGCCTGGAATGAGGCCACTATTGGGACGCTGGCGGAACGGAAAGCGAAATTGGCCGATCCGACGCGACGGCCAGCGTTGCGTGCGGATATGGAGCGGGCGCGGATCACCGGACAGCGGCAGGACGACGGTGAGGCCGGTCAAGTCTCGATGTTCCGCTGGAACGAGACCTTTATCGATAAAGTATGTCTAGACAAAAACAAGACGTTACAAGGAAAGACCATTGCTGAACTTGCTCAGGAACAGAGCAAGCACCCGGTTGACGCCATGCTCGATCTCGCAGTCGAGGAAGATCTGAAGACTGAATTCTCCATGCCAAGCTTCGCCAACTCGGATGAAGACGCGCTCGCAACTATTATCAAGCATCCCTTATGCTTAATCGGCGCCTCGGACGGCGGCGCGCATACCAAGTTCCTCACCACGGGCCGGTACCCGACTCACTTCCTCGCCCACTGGGTGCGCGACAAGCAGGTGATGTCGCTGGAGGAAGCGCACTGGCGCCTTTCGACAATGCTGGGGTGGGCCATCGGCATCCGTGATCGCGGGTGGCTCCGGGAAGGCATGCCGGCAGACATCGTGATTTACGATTTGCAGAAGCTCCAGGTTTTGCCAATGGAGACCGTCTACGATCTCCCCAACAACGACTGGCGGCGGGTGCAAAAAGCAGAAGGGTATCACTTCACCATTGTCAACGGCGTCGTGACGTTTGAAGGGCAGCGGTGTACTGGGACACTACCAGGCAAAGTGTTGCGCAGTTATGAGATGGGAGCGTAGCAGGGGAACATCACAAAAGGAGAACAACAATGGCTCGTACCTACAATGCTATTGATTCGGATGGACACGTATTAGAACCGCCTGATTTTTGGGACACCTATATGGATCCTGCTTTTCGGGATCGGGCTCCTCGGCTCTTTGTCGATACGGATGGCAAAGAACGCTTGCGCGTTGAGGACAAAGTGCTCGGTGGACCGACAGGCCTAGGGGTCGCCGGGGCCATCGGCGCACGCCAAGGTGCTGCTCCTATCGACATTAAATATTGTGAAGGAAGGAAAGGCGGCTTTGATCCACACGCGCGCATTCCTGACATGGAGCTGGACGGCATCGACGGCGTCTTTCTCTATCCTTCGTTGGGTTTGCTCTCCGGCGCCGTACAGGACCCGCCCCTCGCGGCAGCCATGTGCCGCGCCTACAACCGCTGGCTGGCGGATTATTGCAAACCCTATCCCGATCGCCTCTTTGGCGTCGCGATGTTGCCGATGCAATCGGTGGAGCTGGCCATTGAGGAAATGCGGTATGCCCGCAAAGAGTTGGGCATGCGCGGCGGTTTTCTCCGGCCCAATCGTTACAACAATCGCCAACTCAACGACCCCGCCTATGATCCATTCTGGACTGAGGCGCAAGAACTCGACTTCGCCATTGGCGTTCATGAAGGAACCGGCGGGATGCCCGCAGTAGGCGTGGATCGCTTTGAAGGAGTCGGAGCAAAGCACATCATCTCCCATACGATGGAGATGATGCTGGCCGCGCTGAGCCTGATTTGGGGCGGGGTGTGCGAGCGCTTTCCTGGGGTGCGGTTCGCCTTTCTGGAGTCAGGTGGAGGCTGGATTGCGCCCTGGCTCGATCGCATGGATCGCCATTTCGATGATAAGGGCGTGTTTAATGATTCCGGTCTGCGCATGCGGCCCAGTGACTACTTCCGGCGGCAGTGCTGGATCTCATTTGAGCCAGTGGAAGGGAGCTTGTCGCATTTGGCCGATTATCTCGGACCCACGAAGATCTTGTGGGCGACCGATTATCCGCACGCCGATGGCTTCTTTCCTGGGGCCCCGGCCATGATTGCCGAAAAACTGGCAAAGAAAAACAAACGGAAAGTCCTGGCGGAGAGCGCCATGCAATTCTACAAACTGAGCTAGGGCTGGGTACGGCTCAGCCTTTGCTCGCTTGGGTGGCATTTCTTGTCAGCGCGGGCCGCAGCGCCCGCGCATAATCAGCAAAGGAGGATTGCACAATGGGACGACTCCAAGGCAGGGTCGCCTTCATCACCGGGGCGGGCTCCGGCATCGCCCGTGCTGCTGCTCTTTTATTTACGCAAGAAGGCGCAAAAGTGGCGATCGCCGAACTCAAGCCGGAATTAGGGCGCGCTAGCGAGCAGGCCGTACGCGCCGCAGGAGGTGAAGCGGTCTTTATCGAAATGGATGTCACGCAAGAAGACAGCGTCAAAAATGCAATCCAGCAAACCGTCGCTCGCTATGGCAAGCTGGATGTGCTGTACAACTGCGCGGGCGGATCGGTCGCGCAAGATCGCAAAGTCACCGATGTTGACATGTGGGTATGGCAGCATACGTTGTCCCTCGATCTGCTCGGGACGTTTCTCTGCTGTCGCCACGGCATTCCCGAACTCATCAAGGCGGGAGGTGGAGCCATTGTCAACATGACCTCAGTGGCGGCGTTGCGAGGATCGTTTCCCGCGCATGTCTACGTCGCCGCGAAGGGGGGGATTATCTCCTTGACCAAATCACTGGCCGGTGAATACGCTAAAGATCATGTTCGTGTGAATGCGATTGGCCCTGGGCTGATCATGACCGATCGCGTGAAGGAGCGGTTCGGCGAGGGCCTCGACACGCCAGCGCCGACTCCGCAAGCACAGGCGGTCAAGACGCAGCTCCAACGTTATCCCTTTTCAGTGGGCGAACCTGAAGACATCGCGCGAGTGGCGCTGTTTCTGGCGTCAGACGAAGCGCGGATGATCACCGGAGTTATCCTCCCCGCCGATGGAGGGCTCTCAGCTTATTAAGTAGACGATAGCAACAGGGAAGGTCACGATTCGCATCTTCGGAGTTCTGAGGAGGATTGAGCATGTACGAGCTATTGATAAAAAATGGCGCAGTAATTGACGGCACTGGCGCTCCGCGTCGTCAAGCCGACGTAGCGATTGTAGGAGGAAAAATAGTTGAAATTGGGAAGATCACCGGGGCGGCGCGTGAGACGATCGAGGCCGACGGGCTCACGGTGATGCCGGGCTTCGTTGATGTACACACTCACTACGATGCGCAGATTCTTTGGGATCCGTTGTTGACCTCTTCCTGTTGGCATGGAGTAACGACTGTCGTGATGGGCAACTGTGGATTGGCCTTGGCGCCGTGTCGCCCGGAGCACCGCGAATTTCTTCGCGACCTCTTTTCGCGCGTGGAAGCGGTTCCTGCGGATGCACTAGATAAAGGTGTGCCGTGGGGATGGGTGAGCTTTCCAGAATATATGGACGCCGTCGAACGCTTGGGTCCGGCGCTCAACGTGCTCCCCTTAATGGGGCACGCGGCGATCCGCACCTTTGTCATGGGCCGCGAGGCCGTCCAACGCGCGGCGACGGAGGGAGAGCTCGCACAGATGCAAGAGGCGGTGCGTGCGGGCATGCAAGCGGGCGCTGCCGGGTTGTCGATTTCACGTTCGCCCGCCCAGGTCGGTGCGCACGGAGAACCCATGCCGGGCAAGATGGCCACGCACGCCGAATTAGTCGCCTTGTGTGATACAGTAGCAGAGTTTCGGCGCGGCTTTTTTGAGCTCCAACCGAAGATTCTCTTCGTGGACAAAGACGAACACGAACGAGAGGAAGACTGGCAGTTGTTGCGTACGATTGCGCGCCGTACCGGACTGCCAACCACCTGGGTGGGCCTCCTTCAACAGTGGGACCAGCCGCAGTTGTGGCGCCAGATGTTGGACAAGAATGAACAAGCGCTGGCAGAGGGCTTACCCATCTATCCCCAGGCAAGCTGCCGCAACCTGCTCTTTCGTTTTACCTTGGATGGCGTAGCGACCCTATTCGATGATATGCCGCACTGGAAGCCAGTGACCGCTGCTCCAATAGAGGAGAGAAAGCGATTATTGCGCGATCCCGCTGTGCGCAAAGGATTACGATACGACGCTGTGGAAGACCCTATCGGGCGCGCTTTTTCCAAACGTTGGGATTTACTCTACGTTGCCGCGTCGGCGCTCGACAAGAACAAGCCGCTGCAAGGGAAAAGTATCACTGACGTCGCTCGGAGGATGGGCAAGGACGTGCTCGACACGTTCCTCGATCTCGCTTTGGAAGAAGACCTGAAAACCGGCTTCGACACCGTAATCTTGAACGGCGATAATGATGCAGTACGGACCATGATTACTCATCCGGCGGCGCTCGTCTCGTTGTCTGACGGCGGGGCCCATGTGCAGCTCCTCTGCGACACCAGCTATCCCAGTCATCTGCTCAGCTATTGGGTGCGTGAGCAACAGGCAATGAGTCTCGAACAAGCCGCCCAAGTGCTGGCCGCGACACCGGCGCGGGTGCTTGGTTTGCACGATCGCGGAACGATTACCCCAGGGAAGGCGGCAGACATGGTGGTGTTCGACGCGGCGTCCATTCGTCCGCAGAAAGTTGAGACGGTCTACGACTTGCCTGGAGGCCATGCCCGGTTATATCAGGCAGCGGAAGGCATCCACTGGACGGTCGTCAATGGCGCTGTCTTAACGAAACATGGGGCGCATACCGGTGTGTATCCGGGGCGTTTGCTGCGCGGAACGGAGCCTGCCGCTTAACTCCAGCACAAAGGTATGGACTATGAACAAAGAGGCGTTTGTTGTCTCCGTATCCGATGCGACGCTCACCGACCTGCGCGAGCGTCTTGCGCATACTCGCTGGCCTGACGAACTTGACAATGACAACTGGAAGTACGGTACGAACCTCGCCTATCTTAAAGAGCTGGTGACCTATTGGCGGACAACGTACGACTGGCGTCAGCACGAACAAGCGATGAACGCCTTTCCCCACTATCGGGTGACCATTGACGGACAACCAATTCATTTCATCCACGAGCCGGGGCGCGGCCCCAAACCGATGCCGCTAATCCTGACTCATGGCTGGCCGTGGACGTTCTGGGACTTTCACAAAGTCATTCGACCGCTGAGTGACCCCGCTGCGTTTGGCGGTGATCCACATGATGCCTTTGATGTGGTCGTCCCTTCTCTTCCCGGCTTTGGTTTTTCCACACCATTAGCCAAGACAGGGATTGCGATACGCGAGGTATCCGACCGCTGGGTAGTCCTAATGCGCGAGGTCCTAGGTTACAAACGCTTTGCCGCTCAGGGTGGAGACATTGGAGCGTTGGTCAGCACTGACCTTGGGCATGCCTACGCTGATCACCTGATTGGGGTACACCTCAACCTCGCCATTCCGCTCACGATGGAGATTCCACCAGAGTCCGACTATGACATGGACGAGAAAGACAAGTTTACCAGTACGCAGCGCTTCTTTGCTGACGGGCGAGGTTATGCCGCTCTACAAGGGACAAGGCCACAAACGGCGGCCTATGGTCTGACCGACTCGCCGGCGGGATTGTGCGCGTGGATTTTGGAGAAGCGTCGCTCCTGGAGTGACTGTGACGGCGATGTCGAACGACGCTTCAGCAAAGACGAACTGTTGACCACGATGACACTCTATTGGGTCACAGGGACCATCGGGACCTCTTTTCGCTCGTACTACGAACGCCGCGTACATCCCTGGCAACCTGTGCATCAGCGACAGCCTGTGGTGGAAGCGCCAACTGCAGTAGCGGTATTTCCGGGAGATGTGGTCTTGATGCCGCGACGCTGGGCCGAGCGCTACTATAATCTTCAGCGGTGGACGGTGATGCCGCAGGGTGGCCATTTCGCGCCGATGGAAGAGCCGGAACGATTGGTGGAGGATGTCCGGTCTTTCTTTCGCGCCCTGCGTTAGACTGCATGACGTGGGGCGTCGCCGCCACGGAATACGATTACTGGGCTTTTCGTTCACTCGGTGCTATCTTCTTCTCCATACGGGAGTTCCTCCTTCTATTCAGTGGTTAACCTTGGTTGCCCTTGATTAACTCTCCCAGAATCGTCTCCTGTCTACTCCCACCTTTTTCCGGGAACTCTAGACCATGACCTCTTGTCCCTGATGGTCCTCCTGAGTGAGAAGGAGAGGTCGAATGTGAGCAAGGAGCATGTATGGGAGAGATGGCTCGCGCGAATGACACATCCAGACAGCTTGGGACAAGAGAAAACGAGGTGAGTGCAGAACTCTCTCCTGCAGCCTTGCGTGCTGCGCTTAACACCGTTATGGCTGCGAGTTTGCGGCCGGTCTCAGCTGTACTGAGCGTCTTGTATGCTGTTTTTTCCGTAAGCCATACCCTGGTACTGCCACCACCAGTGGCTGCTCCTATGACTTTTGTCGCGGCAGTAACGGCAGCGACCTTCCTCGGTCTTTACTTCGTCTTAGGGTGGCGACCGGCCCCCAGTGCTTGGGCGCATCCGCTTGGAGCGGGCATAGCGGCAGTGGTGCTGCTGAACTGTCTCCTCCTTCTGGCTTTCCTTTCCGAGCCACTCCAGACGACCAATGTCATGCTTTTCCTCGTGGGAGTGGGGAGTCTCTTTTTGTCCACCCCTTGGTTCGCCCTTGTGACCGGTGTGACGCTGTTGGCTTGGGGAGGTGTGGAGTGGGGTGCGACCCCGTCTCCAGCGTGGCGGCACTTTGGCTTTGGGCTCCTATCAGCGACCGCGCTTGCGGTGGTTGTACACATCGTACGAGTGCGCACCTTCCAGCGTCTCGTTCAGCTCCGTTTCCAGGATGAGCAGCGTCAGCGCGAGCTGCAAGAGGCAATGCACATCGTTCAACAGAGTGAACAACGCTATCGGAGTCTCGTGGAAACAGCCAACGATATGATCTTTACGCTTTCTCCGGATGACACCATTGTGTCCTTGAATCCCGCTTTTGCAGCGATGACCGGCTGGTTACGAGCAGACTGGGAAGGCAGTCCCTTCGCCATGCTCCTCCATCCAGCGGATGTCCCCATCGCGCGGGAATGCTTTCATCGCATTCTCCAAGGAGAGAGCCCACCCAGGTTTGTCGCGCGGGTCAGAGCAAAAGAAGGGACCTATCGGGTCGGCGAATTTACGATCAGTCCACAACGACGGGGCAGCGAGGTGGTCGGCATCTTTGGGATTGCGCGCGATATCACGGAACGCCAGCAGGCGGAGGAGGCGGTCCAAGCGGCTCGGGACGAGCTGGAAGCACGGGTGCATGAGCGGACGGGAGAGCTGGTGGCCGCCAATGCCGCCCTACGTGCGGAGATCGCCGACCGGCGGCGTGCGGAGCACGCGCTGCGTGAATCGGAGGAACAGTATCGCGATCTTGTTGAAAATATTAATGACATCATCTACACGCAGGATGAACAAGGATACATTACCTATATCAGTCCCGTCGTCGAACCGCTCGGCGGATACCATCCCACAGAGATCATCGGACATTCTTTTACGGAGTTTATTCATCCGGATGATTTGCCTGCACTTCTGGAGAGCGCACAACGCACACTTGCCGGACAGCTCGAACCAAGCGAGTTTCGCGTCAAGACCAAAACAGGGGCCGTACGATGGGCGCGTAGCTCAAGCCGACCGATTATGCGGCAGGAGCACGCTATTGGTCTCCGAGGGGTAATCACGGACATCACCGCCCGCAAACGAGCGGAGAATCACGCGCAGGCGCTGCTCGCTGTTGCTGAGGATATTAGTGGGACGTTCGATTTGCAGCAACTCTTGGAGCGGGTGCAGCGGCGCACCGCGGAGGTGCTGCCGTGCGAAATTGTCGCGACGTTCTATTGGGATCCCCAGCGATCAACCTTCCGACTCATCTCACAGCACGGTCTTCCAGCATCTTTGCTTCCCGACGCCGAAGCGTTAGCGTTTCCGCCAAACGAACCCTTCGGTGGTCGAGTGGCCAGCGGACAGACGGTGGTTATGAACGAGATTCCTGCACAGTCGGGCGTCTTGATGGACGTATTGTCTCATTTTCGCATTACGGCCTTGGTGGCGACCCCGCTGCGGGTGTATGGTCGTCACCTGGGAGCTTTAGTGGCGTGCACCACCACAAGCGGCTACCAATTTGATGGGAATCAAGTCGAACTTTGCAACGGCATCGCACGGCAGGTGGCAGTAGGAATCGAGGCCACGGAGCTGTACAAGCAGCAACAGGAGGAAGCTGAGGTTGCCGCCGTAGTGGCGCGCGTTGGGCAGGAGATGATTGCCTCCCTCAACACGCCAATGGTCTTCGAGCAGCTCTGCCGCCTCACCGCTGAAGCCTTGGCAGGAAGTCGTAGCTGCCTCGTGCTTTGGCAACCTGAACATGCCATCTATACAATCCCCGCCCACTGGGGCTTCTCTGAGGAGCACCAGGCCACCCTCAAAGCGCTCACATTGCCAGAGAAGGCGGTTGTTGACCTGGTGACGCTTTTGCAAGCGGACGAGGTGGCTGGGATACACAGTCCAGTCCCCCCGGAGCTGATCCCGCAGGACTTGCTGGAGCGCTGTCAACTTGAGAAAGCAATTTTTTTACGACTGCAGCATGGTCGAGAGTTTCTTGGGTTTCAGGTCTGCGATGCTCAGGAGCAACGCGAGAACACCGCCCGACGCTCCCGGATTGCGCGAGGACTCGCCCAAACGGCTGCTCTCGTCTTCGTCAACGCGAAGCTCCTTGAAGAACTCGAACGGGCAAATCGTATCAAGGAAGAATTCGTGGGGACAATGTCCCACGAACTCCGGACCCCACTCAGTGTGATCATAGGGTATACCCAACTGATGGCGGAAGAAACGTTCGGCTCTCTGACTGCCGAGCAAGCCGACGTGCTGGGGAGAATCTCCAAAAACACGAAGGAATTGCTGGACCTCATTAACGCCACCCTGGATTTGAGCCGGTTACAAAATCAACAACGGCTCTCGCTCACGGTACAAGACATCAAAGGAGCCGTGCTGCTGGCAGAACTGGAAAGTGAGATGCACCAGCTCTCTCGTAAGCCCGGTGTCCGGCTGCAGTGGCAGATCGCCCCGACGCTGCCGGTCCTTTACACGGATGTGGTGAAGCTCAAGATGGTGCTCAAGAATGTCATCACCAATGCCTTAAAGTTCACCGATACTGGGGTGATCACCGTCACGGCTCGACCGCAGCAGAGTGGGGTTGAGTTTCGGATTACAGACACGGGGATTGGCATTCCCCGCGAAGCCTTGGCCACGATTTTTGAGCCGTTTCGTCAAGTGGATAGTTCTTCCACCCGCCGTCATGGCGGTGTTGGCTTAGGGCTCTATATCGTGCATCAATTGGTGGAACTCCTCGGCGGGAGCGTGACGGTCGAGAGCGAGATCGGGAGCGGTTCAACGTTTCGCGTGTGGATTCCAGCCGATAAGCAGGCGGAGAAAGGGCCGCAAACCGCCAATCAGGTGTAAAAATCATTACGCTCATGAGAGACTCATTCCCCCGTCCGCAATCAGCATCTGGCCGGTGATGTAAGACGAGAGCGGCGAGGCCAGGAAGAGTGCGATGCCGCCCATTTCTTCCGGCGTGCCCCAGCGGTGCAAGGGAATCTCGTTGAGCGAGTCTTCGTAGCGGCGCGGATGGTCCCACGTCACTTTGGTAATCTTCGTGGCGACCAGGCCCGGTGCGATCCCGTTGACGCGGATGCCATCAGTCGCCCAGGCTTCGGCCAACGTTTTTGTCAATGTCACCAACGCCCCTTTGCTCGCGCTGTACCCTGGGTTGCCGAACACGGCATAGAAACTGGCGCCGGACCCGAGAATCACCACTGTCCCTTTTGTCGCCGCCAATATGTTGTGAAACTTCATACAGCAGCTCATGACGCTCATCAGGTTCACATCGAGCACGCGCCGAAAATTCGGCATCTGAAATTCCGCGCGTTTGTACATGACTGTCCCTTGCGAAAGCACTAACACATCCAGCTTCTCAAAAGGTGGAACGAACTGTTCCACGTTCGCGTCATTTGAAACATCAAGCTGGAGATATGAGACGCCGGACAGATCAGTGCCTTCTTCTCCAGCGTAGTCTTCCGCTGAAGCGCGAGTACCGGTCACGAAAACCTGCGCCCCGTGATCGCGAAACACACGGGCAATGCCGTTGCCGATGCCGCTGGAGCCGCCAATGACCAGAACTGTTTTGTTGCTGAAATCAATTTCATTCATGGTTATTATTTTACCTATTCTGCTAAATTCACAACTGAAACTGAAAAATTTTGCCGTGCTCGCGTTTCTTTCTAGGGAGCCCAGGCTCTTTTGGCAAGGCCAAGCGATACGGAAAGAAATGTGCGGTTTCCTCTGACAGAACGACGCAGGACATGCTACTATGCGGAGGATCTACAGCGAAACACGACTTTAAAGCTGAAATAAGGAGGGCATGACTATGACACAGTATGTCTACGCTGGCGCGGCTCCGTTTAGTGGCGGGAGCGATCCTACCCAGCCGGGCGGGCTCTTCCGTCTCGCGGTGGGCGAGAAGCAGTGGCAATCGTTGAGCAAAGGGTTGCCCGAGCGGGTTGAGGTGCGCACCATTCTCATTCACCCTACCAACCCACAAATTGTCTATGTCGGCACGCAGTCCGGACCGTATCGCAGTCTCGATGGCGGTGATCACTGGGAACAGCTCAATTTCCCGAACAAAGATTTGGTCGTCTGGTCGTTGGTGTTCCACCCCAAGAACCCACGCACCCTCTATCTGGGCACGGCCCCTACGGCGATTTATCGCAGCGACGATGGCGGGGACAATTGGAAACGTCTGCCTATCATCGAACCTGTCGGCATGGTCCACATGAGCTTTCCCTGCCGGATCATTCGGCTCGCTATCGACCCGGTCAATCCGAATGAAATCTACGCCGGGCTTGAGGTCGGCGGCATCATTCGCAGTCTCAATGGCGGAGAAACCTGGGAAGATTGTACAAAAGAACTCATCAAGTTCACCGAGAAGGAGTATCTGCAAAGTCAGCTCGTCAGCGATACCAACCGGGAAGGCGTGATGGATTCTCACGCTCTCAGTGTGAGCGCGGCCCGGCCTGGCACGGTGTTTCTGGCGACGCGCATGGGCCTCTTTTGCAGCGCGGATAAAGGGGCGACGTGGGCAGATGTGCAAATTTGGAAACAATCGCCGCTCGCGTACGCGCGCGACATTCAAGTGGCCCCGAATAACCCGAACACACTGTATGCAGCGTTAAGCGATGCTGCGCTTGGCCGAACCGGTTCGGTCTATCGTAGCCAAGATGTGGGACAGACGTGGCAGCGCTTCGATCATGGGCTCAAGATCCGCAGCACTATGATGACCGTCGCGCCCAGCACGCAGAATCCGCAGGTGTTCTACAGCGCTACTCGTAAAGGGCAAGTATTTGGCACGCTCGATGGCGGCGCCACCTGGGCGGAATGCGCCTTGCCTGAGGCCCGGCAAGATGTGTACGCGCTAGCGTGTGGGTGATTGCTCATTTGGGAGACTCAAAGCACATTGATGATGATACGGAAAATCATCAAGAGCGTACACACGAGCCCCGTCGCAAAGCAGATTGCACGGGCAGGCTGCTTTCTGTACGTATAAGCAAAGGTGTGAGCAACGCGGGCCACGGTGAATAGACTACAGAGCACCGTGGCCCCAAAAGCTGAAGCTCCTGTCAAGACGTAAATCAAGCCAATGGCGAAGAAGAGCGGGATATTTTCGCCGTCGTTGCGTTGAATGCGCAGCGCATGCGCCACTTCCGGCGCTTCTTCCACTCTGGCCGTTGTTCCTGGAGAGGCAAACGCGGTAACGTCCTCGGGGTTAATGAAGCCTGCGGTCTTTTGTCGCCTCGTCGCCGTGTAAACAGCCGAGGTAAGCATCTTGACGCCTAAGATTACGGAACAGATTGCATAGATACGAAAAGCAGGATTCTGGAGCAGAGCATCCATAGAGCACCTCTTTATTATCGACCAAACGCCTCCAACGTCGCTCGCACGCCGCGTTCATAATCGCCATCGATGGGCATGGGAAAAAGCGTCACGAACGAGGCCCCGGCTTTTTCAAATTCCTCGACCTTCTTTTGACATTCTTGCGCAGAGCCCATTGCCGCTACCTGCTCGGCGAGATCTTCAGAAATAGCAGCTTCAGCAGCGGCTCGATCTCCCTTCGCCGCAGCGGCAGCGAGTTGCTCGGCTTCTTTGACAAAGCCTTGTCGAGCAAAAAAGCGGGTGTACAGGGGTCGTTGGCCGTAGCCCGCTAAGGTGCGACGCACGGCCCGCAACGCCACGCCCCGATCCTCGCATACACAGCAATGGACCAGCGGGGTGACGGTGAGGTCTGACAATTTTCGTCCAGCCTTCTCCGCCCCACGTGCAAGATGTCCCAGCACTTCTTGCAATCCATGCGGAGCGCATTGCGACGTAAAACAGCCGTCAGCCAGTTCGCCGGTGACGCCCAGACTCAACGCTGAAGCCGTACCGACATAGATCGGAATCTTGTGCGCCGCTTTCGGCGTGACCATGCCCATTGCTTGCATGCGCATCAGCACCTCGTGTTCACCGCGAAAGACGCCAGTGACGATACGGATGTATTCACGCAGAGTCGCGGCGGGCTTCCGCATGGCGACCCCGTAAGCATTGTTGAGAGCTTCGGAACTGGTCCCCAGCCCCAACAGCAGACGCTCCGGCGCAAAGCGATCGATGGTGATGGCGTGAAACGCAGCTAACAGCGCGGGGCGCAGGTAGACATTGGTGATACAGGTACCGACTTGAATCCGCTTCGTCACACTGGCAATGTGTTGCGCCAGCGCTAACGAGTCAGACCCCGCTTCCGACACCAGCACGTTGCGAAAACCGCGCTCTTCAGCGAGCTGCGCATACGTCACCGTTTTTTCAATCAGGCTTGGGGCAAGACTGTTATAGAGGACGATTCCCGGGGTTTGCATCGCTTTTGCCTCTTAGATTCCAGCCTTCGCCAGAAAATCCAACACAGCACGATTAAAGGCTTCTGGTTGATCGATATTGGCGGCGTGGCCCGCATCGGGAATGATCACCTTTGTCGCCCCAGGAATCTTGTTGGCCATGTAGTCCGTGGCGCCTAGGAAGGGCTCGTCATTGGCTCCGGCGAGTACGAGAGTGGGAACCTTGACAGATTCAAGCGAATTCATCACCCGCGCGTCTCGTTGCGCGAGCATGCCCCGTGCGGCGCGCGCGAGCCCTTCCGCCGAGGAGTGATGACTCGTCAATACTTCCGCGCTGCGCCCCAGCGCCGCGAGTCCTTTGGTTTCATATTCGCGCGCCGTCGCCTCCGCTCGCTTGTTCCAGCCCGCGCGGGCTTCATCTTTTTTGTAACCGGGGCCGGTATCGAACAGCATCAACGCCTTGGTGCGGTCCGCATGGAGCACATGATACGCCAGCGACATGTAGCCGCCGAGTGAGAGTCCGCCGATCACTGCTTGCTGGACGCCGCACGCATTGAGCAGCACATCCATATCGCCAACGGTGAGGTCTTCCGAATAGGCATACGGGTCCTTCGGGCTATCGGTTTGTCCATGTCCGCGCATGTCCCACAAAATCAGTTGATACTTTTGGGAGAGTGCGGCGATATTGGGCTTCCACATCTCCGTAGTCGCGCTGAAGCCATGCGTGAGCAACAGCGCCGGACCCGAGCCGTGCACTTCATAATACAGGTTCACACCATTGCGATTGAATGTTGGCATTCTTAGCCTCCGAAAATAAAATCTGCGAATGTTTGTACACTCGGCTAGCATTCTGTGGCAAGGAGATCAATGCTGGGTAGAGGGATAGCGCCCACTCAAGACGTTTCGAGCGACTTTCGTTTCTCCAAGCGAGATGCTATAGGTCGGGCGGACACTAGGCGGGAATACAGGAGGACATCGTGCTCAAACAGAAGATTAACGCAGAATACGTGCATATCAGCGATGTGGCGTGGCAGCCCTTGCCGGAAGGTTTCGCCATCGGCGGCGGACAGTGGAAACTGTTACATGTCTCGCCGGAGCTGGGATCATGGACGGCGATGTTTGTGTTTCCGAAAGGCTCTTCCGTTGCGAGTCATATCCATGTGGGGCCAGGGGAGTACTTTTTGACCAAAGGAAAGCTGGAAGTGCGGGGCGGTGACATGGGTGGCGGCGATACCGCCGTGGCGCCTGGATACGGCTACGAACCTTGCAATGCGCGACATGACAAAACCGATTTCCTGGAAGACAGTGAGATCTACATGTCGTTCATTGGTCCGCTGCAAATTCTTGATGAGAACAACAACACTATTGGCGTCCTGGGTTGGGAACAGGCTCAGGAGCTATGGGCGGAACAGACCGGTCAACGCTAAATCTTTCTCTCAGGAGTTACGGCTTCTTTCTTCTGCTGTAACTCCTGCTGCGTAGCCTGTCTTCTCACGCAAACATCCCCAGCGTTTGGAACTCGCCTCTGAGCAACGTCGCGGCATCGTCGTAACCGAGCCATTCTTTGATCATGGTAGCGTACACCCGACGAAAATCTGTTGTATACAACAAGTTGCCATCGTCAAGATTCGTCAAGCTGACTGGCGTTCCGTACAAGCCGCCTTTAACGGTTTCTCCCAGCACAAACATCGGCGTGGCTGTGCCATGGTCCGTACCCTTGCTGGTATTCTCCGGTACGCGACGGCCAAATTCGGTGAACACCATGACCGCGACATCGGAGCCGCGCCCAATCCGTTTGACATCTTCAAGAAAGGCGCGCAGGGCGTCCGCCGTGTAGATCAGCAACCGCGCATGAACATCTGATTGATATACGTGCGTATCGAAGGGATTCCCCACGTAGCTCACGTAGTACAAATGAGTTGGTAGCTCTGCCTTGATCAGCGCCGCGACTTTACGCAGGTCGAGTCCCAACCCAGCCGTCGTGACGCCGTAATCGACCGGAGTTTTGTAGTCCGCCCAGGCCTGACGCACGAAGGCCGCGCTATCCGTAGCATTAGCGGCGACGGCGTTCAAAAAATCCAACGAGGCGTTGCCGGTGTCTTTCGCTTGTCCGAACCGTTGGAAAATCGGTTGCTGCTCGTACACGCCACTACGAAGGAAATGTTCAGGATCGTAGAACGTCAACGGCGAATGTTTGGCGCTGCGCACGGCGATCGATTGTGACGTGGCGATGTTTACAATGTAGTTGCGCTGCCCCGCCGGATCCATCGCATCCGCCACGCGCCCGACCCAGCCCAACGGATCGCCGCCATTGGGCACGCCGGTGTGCCAAAATCCCATCGACTCGAAATGCGAGAGCGAAGGCTTCTCATAGCCACAGCCATGAACCACCGCCAGCTTGCCGTCTTTATAGAGACGCTCGAAGCCGGCCAGTGATGGATGAAAGCCAAAGTGCTCGTCAATTTTGCGCACCTTCGTGGCAGGAATGCCGATGGTGGGCCGGTTGCGATAGTACGCGTCATCGCCAAACGGGACGATCGTATTGAGCCCGTCGTTGCCGCCGGTGAGTTCCACGACCACCAAAATACGTCCGTTCATTTTAGTCTTCGCGCCAGGTTGCTCCTCTGCCGCGAGCGCCGCAGCAGTATGCTGAAAAAAGCGCGGTAGTCCTGCTGTGACGCCGAGTCCATACAGCCCGAGTCGCATAGCGTCACGACGAGTGAAGTGACGATCGAAGAAAGATTTCGTGGCCATAGATGTTCCCCTTTGCGCGAGCGCAATGACGGCTTTTTAGCTGAGTTGGTACTCCGGCGTACTCATAATCAAATGCACCAGCAGTCGCACGGGCTCCTCTATGTACGAAGCGGCTGGGCCGATATGATCAGAGCCTAACTCCTTGGTGAGAAAATCAATCAATCCTTGTCGCTCATCCGCCGCGAGCGGCGCGCGGAGAAAGCGCGCGAGAAAATAATCCACCACCTCAGTTGTAGTCTTGAGCCCAGCTTTGGCGACCAGGTGAGAGAAATTCAGTTGTGCGGCCTGACGAGGAATGGGTTTCACGCGCCGGAACGCTTCGATCCAGCCCTGCGTGCTGCCGAACCGCGTGTTGTAGCCTTCATCCGCGTCGGCCATCTGGTTGAACATGGATATGGAATTTTCTCCGTCGGTCTTCGCGTTGACATCGCCTTCGATGGTCGCCTTAGTGATGTCGTATCCTTGCGCGATGCGTAACGCCACTTCTCGATTGGTGTCGGGCATCACGCGATCCGGCGGCTGAAAATTGACGAAGTCCGGAAACAACGTGTCCCGCACGAAGTCACCACGTTGCAACATGATGGCTGGCGTAATCCAACTGCGCCCGCCTTTCCAGCCGGCGACATTGGGAGGGTAGAACAACTCTTGTCCGAGGTCACGGGTGACAACGTCAAAATCGGGCACGCCGGGAATTTCGCTGAGCCCCAGTTTCTTGTATGTGGAGATGAGCAACTGCACCGGGCTTTTGATCTGCGTGGCGTACGCCGGTGGGCTGTAGAAATCCCGCGAGAGGAAAATCGTTGTTAACACTGGCGCCACGGCATAGTGTTGCTCTTTGAACAGCTTACCTAATTGCGCGACCAATTCCGACGACGGGTCTTCTCGCACGAAATAGCGATACAGTTTGGCGGCAATAAAGCGCGCCGTGACATCCTGCGCCAAGACGATGTCGATGATGCCCACCCCGTCGAAATTGCCGGTGTGGCCCAGGAACTTTTTCTCACCGTCGTCATGCAAATCCGCTTTGACCACGAACTTGAGGCTATCGTTCGTCCAGCCGGTGAACGCGCGAGCCGCCTCACGGATATCGGTCTCCGTGTAGTTGCCGACGCCCATCGTGAACAACTCAAGAATCTCACGACCAAAATTTTCGTTGGGCCGGCCTTTGACATTGTCTCCAGCATCGAGGAACACCAGCATGGCGGGGTCTTTGGCGACACCCACCAGCAAGTCACGGAAGTTGCCGTTGCCGTATTGGTAGAAGAGGTCCAACTGGCGCAGCATTTTGCGATAGTCGCGCACCTTATCGTCCGAGGTCGCAAAGTGGCCGTGCCAAAAAAGAGCGAGTTTCTCTTCGAGTGGTCGATGCGTGGTCAGCATCCGCTGGGCCCACCACTGCCCGGCGCGGCGGATTTCCAAGTAGTCGGCGCGTAACCAATAGAAGAAGCGATTCACCACCGGTTGTAGGGGGCGCTCGCCGCTCGGCTTGACTTTGATGCCCATTGCTTCGCCATTGGCTTTGGCCATGCGTACGGCGTCGGCGCGGCTCTTGGGGAATGGCTCGACCGGCGGATCGTAGATGCCAGACTCCTCAAACGGACGCAGATGATTGTTCTCGACCTTTTGATACTCCACCAGCCAGCGCACGGCGTCGGCGGGAGTCATGGCTGCGAGACGGTCGATTTCTTCGGGCGTTCCGCCAAAGCCCGCCCGCTCCAGCAAATGCGCCGCGCGATCACGACTCCAATCTGCCGCCGTGATCGGTGCGAGATCGCCCGCCCACGAAGCCGGACCTGCACGTAACTCCTGTTTCTTTTCGGCGGCGCTCGTGCCGGAAGTGATGGTCAACAATAAAACCAGCGCTACTCCTATGCTCTCGTATTTTGCCAGCCAATGTCGGTGCATGAGCTTCTTCCTCTGCCTTCCCGCTAGCATTCCCCGAGAAAGAGATCAATGAGAGCCTGTAAGGGAGAGGCATTTCTCGGATTTGCACACGCCCGGGCAATGTGGTACGGGTACACAGATCGGGGCATCGTAAGGAGGCTCGTCGTGAACGAGGCCGGGTGACCTTGGGGAAATGGGTGCTCGGCGCCAAATAACCTCATTTATTCATCACAATCAGTTTGACTCAGAGTTGGTGTTCGTCATCAGGAGGGGAACGATGAAGAGACAGTTCTGGGCAATGGCGGGGCTGGAGCAATGGACCAAGGGACAGTTTCACCAACGAGTCGGCTTAACGTCCTTCTTGCTTGGCTTGGGGCTCGCGTGCTGGCTCTTAGCGACGGCCCAAGCCTGGGCGCAAGAAAAGCCTGCGTCCAAGAAAACTGTCACAGTTGATATTCACTGCCACATTGTTACGCCTGAGGCTGAGCCGCTCGTCAAAGATCTCCTGACGCCGGAGAAAGAGCCGCTTTTCCGCTTCGCCACCCCGGAAACGTTACAGATCAACCAGCAAATGTTTGCCGGGCTGCGCCCCAAGTTGATCGATCCGCAAGAACGGCTCAAAGATATGGACAAGATGGGGATCGCCATCCAAGCGATCTCGCCGGGGCCTAACCAGTTCTATTATTGGACGGATGGCGAGCTGGGAGCCAAGCTGGCCCGTATGCAGAATGACCGGGTGGCTCAAATCGTGCGGTCTCGCCCGGACCGCTTCGTCGGCATGGGCACGCTGCCGCTGCAGGACACGCAGAAGGCAGTGCAAGAACTCGAACGAATAGTAAAGGAGTTAGGTCTTCATGCGGTAGAGATTTCCAGCAATGTAGCGGGCGCAGATTTTGACGCGCCCCGTTTTGAACCGTTTTGGGCGAAGGTGCAGGAACTGGATGTTCTCGTCTTTGTCCATCCCGTGGGCTTCACCGATGCCGAACGGCTCAAAGACTATTATCTCAACAACGTCATTGGCCAGCCTCTGGAAGAGGCGGTGTTTGTCTCGCGCCTGATTTTCGGCGGCGTTCTGGAGCGCTACCCCGACCTCAAAATCGTGGTGGGGCACGGCGGAGGGTATCTGCCGTTCTATCCGGGGCGCATGGATCATGCCTACAAAGTGCGGCCTGAAAGTAAGCCCCACATCACCCGTCCCCCGAGCGAGTATCTCAAAAAACTTTACTTTGACAGCATCGTGTATCAAGAGCCAAGTCTGGAAAACCTCGTGCGCTTTGCCGGGAGTGATCACGTCTTGCTGGGCACGGACTATCCTTTCGACATGGGGGAGGCCGACCCAGTGGGATTTATTAATCAGCTCAAGTCGGTGTCGCCCGCGGCGAGGACGCAAATCCTTGGTGGTAACGCTGTGCGTTTGCTGAAGATCAAAGCGGGCGAGCCGAGCGGGTCACGGTAATAAAAATTTCTTTACACAATAACTAAAAAGCCGGGAGGTGGGGAATAAGTCTTTGGCTTGCGAGGTTGTGGAAAACGGAGGGGACTACATGCCGCGAAGCACGGACACATGTCGGGGCCCGCCTGGGGAGTCATAAGGGCGTGGGTGTTCGCCACTTGGACTACCACAACTCAACAAGGAGGGCACGCGATGCAAAGGTCGCGCTTTATAAAATGGGGACTCGTGACGCTGGCAGCCACGAGCTTGATTGTTGTAACACCTGCGGCATTCGCCGAACTCAAACCTGGCAGCAAACTTGACAAATCGAACTGTCAAGAAGCCAAGGGCTTGTTGCCCGATCACGTAATGGAAAAATTCTGCGCCGGTCAATATTCGGCGGAGATTATTGAAGTCAAAGACGATGCCTTTCAATACAGCACCAAATTTAAGGCGGGCACCGAAGCCAATACGGGCAAGTACTATGTGACTGATGATGGCTACATGTACGAAACCGCCACCAAGACTTGGCCGCATTATTGGTACGGGTTTCCCTTCCCACAGATTGACGAGAAAGATCCCTTGGCTGCGTACAAAGTGATGTACAACGCTCAGATGACGCGCTTTCAGTATGACGATGTCTACTGGTTTCTTTCTCTCAAGTGGGTGACGCAAGCCGGCTTTGATCGCGCTGTGGAGTTCGGGGCCTACGCCACACCCTTCATTGGCCGTCACTCCGGACAAATTCCCAACCCAGACGACTGTTATTTGAAGGACATCATTTTCGGGGTTGCCCCGTATGACGTCGTGGGGGTATCAACCTTGGAATGGTGGCACACCGATCCGACAATGTGGCAGTCTATCTGGGCATTTGTGCCCACCATTCGCCGCGTCCGACGGGTCACCGCGTCCAACACGTCGGAAGGACTCTTTGGCTCGATCATCGCGCGAGATGATCCCTTCGGTTGGGCGGGAAAGATCCAGTACATGAATTGGAAGCTGGTCGGCGTGCAGGACATGCTTGTGCCCATTGCCCCGACCGGCATGGAGAAAGCTATCCTCTCCGGGGAGGCAGCCCCCAAGAAGCTAGCGGGCGACCTGAGTATGATCAAAGAGAGGGCAGGGTACACGCCCGGAGCGGTTGGCCGCGTCAGCTGGACGGAAGAAGAGCGGATGAAACCGGGCTACGAAGTACCAGGCTGGCAAGGAGCGCCTTGGGCTCCGGCTACGCTGAAGCTGGCCAAACGTCGCTGTTGGGTGGTTGAGGCGACGCCCAAAGATCCCTATTACGCATATGGACGGCGGATTGTGTATCTCGATCGAGTGGTCTACTGGGGATTCTGGGCGACATTGTATGATCGCGCCGGTGAATATTGGAAAACGCTGATGTGGTTCGACAAAATGGGGTATTCTCCCGGTCGCGACATGACGACCAAGCATCCGTACTTTGGCCTCGGAGAAGATGTGCGTCAGGGCCGCTCCAGCTTCTTCGATGCGCAATCGAGAGGGTATTACACCGAATACTCCAATGGCTTCCAGGACTCAATCTACTCGACCGGGAACCTATCCGCTCTCGGGAAGTAAGCAGAGATGAGAAGCTGGAGATGAACCATACCGGGTTCTGAGCGAGAGAAAAGGGGCGGGCGAGACTCGCCCTTTTCTGTTTCACCCATACATCATGGCATGAGACTGCCTCATATCGGTTTCACTGACTGTGATCATTCCGTCATTGTTTCGGATCAAAAGATCTCGGCTGGTTTGACTTACCGATCCGTAAATGGCCGCTTCCATTCCGAACAATTACGCAAATTTGACCGCTCCCCTGCGAAAATTTAACCTCAGGGCGACCTGTCCTGCTTGACTGTACCCTTACTCTGTCTTTTATTGGGGAACCAGAGGTGCAGCACCTACCTTGGGAGAACATGATGCGCCACTAACAGCCTTGCTCAGGGAGGAGTAGGTATGAAGAAGCCCGCGATCTTGCTCGTTGAACGCGATCCCGCGCTCCGACTCCAGATGACCGCAGCCCTCACCCGTCGAGGATTCGCTGTCATGGAGTCGACTGACTCGACAAGCGTGCTCCAGACCTTCCGTTATCGGCAGTGTCCAGACCTCCTTCTCCTCAATGCTTCACTCGATGTTCCTGGCGATGGGCTCAAGGTGACTCAGCTTCTCCATAACGGCACAACGCGAGTGCCGGTCATTTTGATTACCACGCACAGTTCAGAGGACCTGCTCTTAGCGGCCTTGAGAGCTGGAGTAGCGGACTGTCTCAAGCCTCCTTTTTCGGATCAGGAGCTGATCGTGAGCGTGGAGCGTTGCCTCGCTAGTCACCGACATTTGCAGAGTGAGCGCCAGTCTGCGCCGAGTATGGTTGAGGGATCGCTTCGCCCTTCTCCGCCCGTCGCCTTGGCCTCGCCCATGATTGGAGAAAGTCCACAAATACAAGAAATTAAAGCCTATATTGGCCGGGTCGCCGCCGCTGATAGTAATGCGCTCATTACCGGAGAAACCGGCACGGGCAAGGAACTGGTCGCCACCTTGATCCATCAGCAGAGTCCTCGCCGAGAGAAGCCCTTTGTGTCCCTGAACTGCGCGGCTATTCCTGATAGCTTGCTGGAAAGTGAGCTGTTCGGGCACGAGCGGGGCGCATTCACCGGCGCCGAGCGGTTACAAGAGGGGGTGCTCAGGAGTGCGGCTGGAGGCACGGTTTTTTTTGACGAAATCGGAGACATGAGCTCTTATGCCCAAGCCAAAATTTTGCGCGCCATTGAGAGTAAAGAAGTGCGGAGGTTGGGGGGAAAGAGTAATCTCCCTCTTGATATTCGGGTGGTGGCGGCGACGAACCGTGATCTGGAAAAGCTGGTGGCTGAGGAGAAGTTTCGCGCAGATCTCTACTTTCGTCTCAATGTCGCCAACGTGCATCTGCCGTCGCTGCGCGAACGCAAAGAAGATCTGTTGATGTTAGCAAATCATTATATCCAACTCATGAACAGGCAGTTCGGGCAATGCGTCGAAGGTCTGACCGAAGAAGTGCTGGCTTTCTTTCTCCGCTACGATTGGCCAGGCAACGTGCGGGAGCTGAAAAATCTCATTGAAGCGATTTTTATTAACCTTCCTCCTCAGCGAATCACCATCGCTGATCTCCCCGAGCAGTTCCGCAAACGCATGCGCGAAAGTGCGGAGTTGCCGCAGGACGAACGAAATCAACTGCTTCAGGCCCTCTTCGCGACGAATTGGAACAAACGACTCGCCGCGCAAAAACTGCACTGGTCGCGCATGACCCTCTATCGGAAGTTGCAAAAGTATCACATTGTCGCGTGGGAAAAGAGACCAAGGCGCAAAGGGATGAGCCTGGAGCGGACTGTAACATCCCTCCTTTTGGTGTCACATCTTTGTGACACTTTCTTGTGACAAGAAAGCTTCCTTGCTTTTTCTCACAATCTGTGTCTCATCTCCGTGTAAGTACTTGATCTTGTCCGGGTGTCGCCGTTGCGGAGCTGTGGCTGACATGACAACTGAGTGTGTGGGCGATCTCAGTGTATCACCCTAAGTGACACTTTGACGAGAATCTTCTTTTTACATCCTCAGTGCGTTCGCCGAAAATCAAGACAACTCAGTCACTTCCAGTGACATACGCTTCTCCGCCCGAGGGTGGCGCCCGCCTTGCTCCGTGACCTAGACGATGAGTCAAGCAACGAGCGACCCTCCAGAGAGCAGCCAACTCGAAGGCCGTTACGCCAACGCTTTTCAGGTTGGTCATAATGCGTTCGAGTTTTTACTCGATTTTGGACAAGACTTTCCGCAGAGCGGACCCGGACAGTTTCATACCAGAATCATTACCGCCCCAGCGTACGCTAAAGTGCTGTTCGAGACCCTGAAGGATTCGCTAGAGCGGTATGAACAAAGCTACGGAGCGATCCATTAAGTAAGTGAGACGGGAGGAGTAAACGGCGTGGCTGGGTTCGCTGGTATTGCCGCAGTTGGAAAAAGCCTAGAGCGATTCTTGAACGCCGGGTTTGAAGAGGAGCAACAGGATGCAGACCCGCAGCGCTGGCTCGTTCCCAATAAGAAAACGAAAGCGGTGTTGGTTCGCACCTCGGACTTCGAGGAGAGTGTGGTCGGAACGAACATCGGCTCGCCTGCGCTCTCGATTTTTTTGTATCGAGTTGATTTTAACAAGATGATGCGCGCCGCATGGTCTGCTGTGGGTAGCCAAGACGGGTTCGCCCATCTGCCGCTTGATCTCCATTTTTTGCTGACACCGTGGGCGGATAACGCGGAATTTGAACATCGCATCCTTGGCAAAGCGATGCAATGTCTGGAAACTACGCCGATGCTCAGTGGCCCACTGTTGTATCCATCACCGTTTGTGAACTGGGCTCCGAATGAGTCCCTTCAAATCGTGCTGGAGGAGGTGTCCACGGAAGCCTTGATGCGAACTTTCGATTCGTTGCCGACGGATTACCGCTTGAGCGTGCCGTACATCGCGCGAATTGCGCGTCTCGACGGTCGCCAACCGTCTATCGAACCGCCGGTGACGACTGCGATCACTGGTCTTGAGCCGAGCGTGCCGTCATGAACCAGTTTCTCTCCAGTCACTTTGTCGAGCACGTGGAACGTTTAGCGTTAGGGCTGGAGCCGCTCGACGCTGGCCGCCTCACGCGTATCGGTGCGCCTTTTCGTGTGACTTTTGATAACGCGCCGTTTGGCCTGCCGCGCCCGCCTATTGAGCGTCACGACTCGTGCCTCTATGTTCTGCGCTACACTCCGACACTGACTGGGCCAGTTGAGCTGCGGTTCTTTGACGCCACTCAATGTCTTTATCAACCTGAGCATGACCGACGCCGATTCGTCCCGCGGCGGCTACGCCTTCCACTCCTTCCGGTAGCGACCGCAGACACTTTCCCGTACACGCATCGGGTGCGTCGTCCATTCCTCTTCCCTGGGGCTGCGTATGAAAGCACAGCCACGGCTACTGGGCTGCGCGGACGAGTGGTGCGACAAAACGCGCCGGTCCGTTGGGCTCGTATCGAAGCCCGCTTACCGGCCAGCCCTCTGGTGATAGGCCGTGCGCATGGCGATGATCGCGGTGAGTTCCTCTTATTACTTCGCTCTGAGGCCAGTTCCATCGGTGAATTGATCAATCCGTTACCGATCGAAGTCACGGTCTTTGCGCCGAACACGACGCCGGTTCCCGCCTCGCCGGATTTGCCGGCTCGCGATCCGCTGTGGGACCTGCCCATCGAGAACACTCCAGCTCCTGGTTTGCCGGACCTCGTGTCCACAGGTGAAACGCAGCCAACCGGTTATGTCGCCAAAGTCACCACCGCCGTGAATGTCATTTTAGGGAAACTCCGCAGTGATATTGCCGTCTTCGATATCACTTAAGGTGAAAACGTAACAGAAGGAGCTTTTCAATGCCCGAATACTTGGCGCCAGGCGTCTATGTTGAGGAAGTGAGCTTCCGCTCCAAATCGATTGAAGGCGTGCCCACCAGCACGACCGGGTTTGCCGGTATGACCCGCTTTGGTCCCGTCCAATACCCTGGAGGTCCGAGGACGACGGAACCACGGCTCATTACCAGCTTCACCGAGTTTGAGCGCGTCTACGGAGGGCTCGAGTCTCTCCATGTGGGCGCCACTGGGGCCGACGAGCGACTCTGCTATCTCGCCCATGCCGCGCGGGCGTTCTTCGCCAACGGCGGGAAACGCCTCTACGTGTCGCGGGTCTTCGTCCCGCGCGGCGTCGATCCCAACTTCGATTTCGGCGTGGCCAGTCGCAGTGTCTCAGTCAGTGATATTGCCGCAGTCTGGCGCGCACGCTGGCCAGGGGACGCGGGGAACGTGCTGGTGCAGGTGAAAGCCGTACGCAGCAAGAACGTCGCCTATCCCCATCCGACGTTCGGCACGCAAGCGCGCTTGGCGAAAGCCGGGGCCGTGGTGGAGATTATTCCCCAAGGAAACACAATCCCTGACGGAAATGATCCGCTTAATCCTGCGCGCCTAGCGGTTGTCCTGGTGGACATAGACGGTAGACAGACATTCTTGCGTTCAGGAGGGCTCCAGGCCCCAGCAGCGACCGACACTATTCAACTAGTCGAACTGCAAGTGCAAGTCACGGTAAATGTCGAGCGCATCGATGTGACAGATGCGCTTGGCGCGGACGCCCAGCAAAAGCGCTACATCGGCAAAATTTTGCAACGGGACGATCCGGAAGATGAAGATTCCGCCGTGTGGCTCGATTGGGACCCGACCACTTCGGCGGACCCTAATCCCGGTTTTCTCCCGGCCTTGCTCATGGTGGCGCTCCAGCAAAATGCCAATCCGCGACTCACCGGCGGCCATGATGGCCTGCTTGTGCAGCCTGACGATCTCAACGGTCTGCCTGCCGACCTCGATCATGCGGACATTAAGGCGACGGGACTGGAAGCGCTGGGCGAGATTGACGACATTGCGATTGTCGCCTTACCAGATGGCGGGGCTTACGATGACGCCGATTTGAGCGGTCAGGCCGCTGACCGGCTTATTACTCATGCCGAGAATTTGCGGTATCGCATCGCGGTGGTCGACGCGCCGTCCGGGAGTTCGATGAACGAAATTCGCCACTTCCGTGGACGGCTCGATAGCAAATACGCCGCTCTGTATCATCCGTGGATCGAGATCCTCGACCCCACTGAACGCCCGAGCCAAGGCGCGCCCCCCAGACGTCTACTCCTGCCTCCTTCCGGCTTTGTCACCGGCATTTACGCGCGGTCCGATATCGAACGCGGCGTTCACAAAGCCCCGGCGAACGAAGTGGTGCGGGGCCTGACGAAGTTCGAAATCAACATTAACAAGGCGCGTCAAGACGTTCTTAACCCCGAAGGCATTAACGCGCTGCGCTTCTTCGAGGGGCGCGGCAATCGCGTGTGGGGCGCGAGGACAATCAGTTCCGACCCCGAGTGGAAGTACGTCAACGTGCGGCGACTCTTTATCTACATTGAACACTCGATTGATAAGGGGACGCAGTGGGCGGTGTTCGAGCCGAACAACTCACGTCTCTGGGCCAACGTTCGCCAGACCGTCGAGGACTTTCTCCTCGTGCTGTGGAAAGACGGGGCGCTGCTGGGAGACAAACCGGAAGAGGCCTTCTTTGTCCGCTGCGACCGCACCACCATGACGCAGAACGATCTCGACAATGGCCGGCTCATTTGTCTGATTGGCGTCGCGCCAGTCAAACCCGCCGAGTTCGTCATCTTCCGTATTGGTCAGTTTACGGCGGACGCCAAGGCGTAGTGGAGGAAAACCATGCCAACCTTTCGTGATAATCCGTATGGTGCGTTTAATTTCCTGGTGACGCTGGGCGGCGCGCAGGGAAGCGGCGATTCGGGGTCCATTATCGGCGGTTTTTCCGACGTAAGTGGGCTCGGGGTGGACATCAGTTACTCTGAATACCGCAATGGCAACGAGAAGTTTAACACCGTCCGCAAGGTGCCGAACACCCACAAGCTTGACGATGTCACCCTCAAACGCGGGCTGGTTGGGTCGGATGATCTGTTTGCTTGGATTAAAACGGTGCGCGACGGGACGGCGGACCCAAGACAGGTGAGCATCACGTTGCTCGATGAAGCCCGGCAGCCGGTGGCGACGTGGACATTGCGTAATGCGCAGCCCAAGAAGTGGAGCGGACCAACGCTGGCGGCGAAAGGCGGCGGTGAAGTCGCAATGGAAGAGCTACACTTCGTGCATGAAGGCATTGAGTACAAGTAATCTTCATACCTTCTTGATACTATGGCCACCTCCACGCGCATACCACTCGGCGCTCCAGGGATCTATCCGTACCCCGACACACCCTTGCGTGCGCTCACCGGGGTTCGCTTGGACGTCTGCACCTTCGTCGGTGTGACCCCTCGTGGACCTGCACGCGAACCGCTCTTCGATGAGAAGTGGCGGGATGACCGACCCTGCGTGGAGCCCGAGCGGCCACGGCGACGCACTGTGGCTGTGGCGGTCGAGAGCTTTGATGAATATCGTCGGCTCTACGGTGAATTTGACGGACCAGGGTTGTTGCCGTATGCCGTGGCCTCGTTCTTCGAGCAAGGAGGACAGCGCGCCTATATCGCCCGGATCGTGCACGAATATGGCGACCCGGACAAAAATGGAGCAGGTACGGCGAGCGGGGTGGCCCCAGGCACAAAAACTCCGCTACGTTTACAAGCGCGAAACGAAGGCAGTTGGGGTAACCGCTTACGAGCGATGTTGTCATTTTCTACACGACCTTTACCGTATGAAGCCATTACGACAACCGGGCTCAAACTCGACGAAGGCGCCGACGTCACTGATGGAGCCCTGCTGCGTCTCACCTTGCATGATGGAACACGTCTCTTCCGCTTCGTCGCCAACATTGTCAAACAAGGGCGGCCTTTGACTCCAGGGCCAGACCTCATCGTGACGTTCACCTCCGCCACAAGCCAGCAAGCAGAAAATGTAGAGGTTGTTGAAGGAAATTTTTTTCTTGACGATGGCGCTGGGCACACGGAACGCTTCGAGAAACTGGGGCTCTCTCCTCGCCATCCACGCTGGCTCGCTCTCGTGTTGTGCTATGAATCCCAACTTGTCTATCCAGCTCCGGAGTGGATCGATACCGACCTGGAGCCCACCACTGTTGACCTCACTGTCGATTCGGCGCCGTTCCCCCAGTTCGGTAAATTCCCGAGTTCTTCAACTGAAATTATCCCGGTGGAAGACCGTTACGCGGAGATTACTCCGGAGGATTTTTTCGACTCTTCGTGGACACTAGGAGACGACGAGCCGGGAAATGGCGTACAAGTCTTAGATGGTCTCGCCGAGGTATCAGCGTTAGTTGTCCCAGACCTGTATTCGCCGATGCCCCTGACGCCAACGGAATCGGTCCTTGATCCAGTGTCTTTTGCCGGTCCAGAGTTCACTCGCTGTGTAGATGCGCCTCTGGCCACGGTTGCGCAGGAGAAGAAGATCCCTGATCTCGATGGATTACGTCTCGACCCACAGATTCCTAACGAGCTGCAGCAAATCACAAGCCTTCAAGGTCGGCTGGTTGAGTTTGCAGAGTTATTGCGCTCCTTCGTGGTGTTGCTTGACGCGCCGCCCAAACTGAATCAGCGCAAGCTTCTTTCTTGGCGCGCCGCATTCAACTCCTCGTACGCCGCAGCCTATCATCCGTGGTTACAAGTCACGCGTTTGGACGATCAGCGCAACGCGCTCATCCACATTCCGCCGTCCGCTACAGCAGCAGGCATTATTGCCCAACGAGAACTGGCCTTCGGCGTTCCGCACGGCCCGGCCAATGTGATTGCAGCCGAAGTAGTCAATGTAGATGAGGTGGTTTCTCCCGCGCGCCATGATGAACTGCATCAGGCCGGGATTAACGTTTATCTCCGCGAACGAGACGGCATTCGCCTCACGGCGGCGCGCACGCTGAGTCGTGATCCCGCTTACCGACAGTTGAACGTCCGCCGACTTATGCTGCTGCTGCGCAAAACCCTCGAAGAACACACGCAATGGATCGTGTTTGAACCTAATAATTCGGCGTTGCGCGCAGAAGTTCGCCATCTGCTGCGCGGATATTTGAGCCAGTTGTTTTCTCTTGGCGCCTTTCGGGGCGCGACCGAGGCCGAGGCGTTTTTCATTCGCTGCGACGAGGTGCTCAACTCACAACGGGTGATTGACGCCGGACAGTTGATCGCCGAGATCGGCGTGGCGCCCACCGAGCCGGTCGAGTTTATTTTGCTGCGCCTCGCCCGCGACGGCGACGGAATGCTGACGATCCAAGAGCAAGCCGTGCAAAGGATGGGGATATAGCCGATGCCGAATACGCTGCTGCGCTCGTTTCGTTTCCAAGTCAAATTGCGTCGCAGCCCGGCGATTGAAGCTGGCGCGACGCCGCCCGCCGCCGCTTCTGGGGCGCCGCTTGGCGACGGCGGCTTTCAGGAATGCAGCGGCCTCGAAGTCGAGATGGATGTACAGGAATATCTCGAAGGCGGACGCAACGATGGTGTAATTCGGCGCGTAGGCCGAGCCAAATATCAAAACCTCGTGCTCAAGCGCGGCATGTTCTACGGCGACTCCGGCGGCGTCAATCGCGATCTCTGGAATTGGTTGCAAGGCGTTGTCGCCGGGGAACGTCCCGTGGCCCGCTATGACGGTATCGTCGAAGTCATGAGCGTCGGCGACGAGGTGGCGGCGACGTGGGTATTCTCGCGCGGTTTGCCGGCAAAGATTCGTGGGCCAGAGCTGAACGCCAAGACCGGCGAGGTGGCGATTGAAGAGCTGCATATCGCCCACGAGGGGCTGCGGTTGGTGGAGTCGTAACCATGAGTGAACTGAAAAAAGCCACTCTGCAAGAAATCAGCAGCGATGAGAAGGCCACGCCGCTTGGCCCAGAAGTTCCTGTGCAGTTTAACCCGACGACGCTGAGATTACAGATCTCCAACAGCGTACCCGCAGGACAGTCACGCGGCAACCAAGTCCGGCAATATACCGGCTCCAGCTCGACCACGCTGACCCTTGATCTCGTGTTCGATACCGCCGATGAGGGCACGACGACGGAACCTCGATCCGTGCGCGAGAAAACCGGCATCGTCGAAAAATTCGTGCTACCCAAAGGGCAGGACCAGAATAAGCAGGCCCCGCCGAAGCTCCGTTTTCAATGGGGCAATCTGATTCTCGATGGTATTGTTGACAGCGTCTCCATCGATTTCGATCTGTTCGCAGCGGATGGGACGCCGCTCCGTGCGAAAGTCAGCTTGTCGATCAAAGAGCAGGATAGCAAATATCAGTTTCTTTCCGCCGGGCCAGGGGCCAACACCAGCAGTAACGCGCCCCAACCGGGCCAGGCCTCCCCAGGAGCGCTTGGCAGTATTGGCGCCAGTATTTCCGCGCAGGCTTCCCTGGCGATCGGAGGCGAGAGCGCGGCGGAGTTTGCGGCGCGCGTGGGAGTTGATCCTGCTGCGTGGCGAGGACTCTCGGCGGACCTCAGCAACCCGCTCTCGCTCAAAGCTGGGGTAGAAATCGGTTTTCACACCGACCTGAATGTAAACGCTGGTCTCGGAGTGAGCTTGGGAGTTTCAGCGGGAGTTTCTGCGTCGCTCGAAGCGTCGGTTGGGCTGGAAGCGGGAGTTTCCGCAGTCGCTGGGGTTGGCGTTGGCGCCGATTTGGCGTCTGGCTTTGCTCTCTCTGCGGCTGGCGGGGTCACTTCCGCAGTGGAGACCGTGAAAAGCGCCAAGGCGCAAGCTGCAGCCCAGCAAGCGCGTCAAGCCTTCGGTATGTCACTCTCCGCTGCGCCCACACAGGCTGTGACGGGAACCCAAGGTGGGGATACGTCCGTTGCCGCCAGTACCAATAATAGTGCGGGAACCGTTGTCAAATCGGGGTTGCCGGAGCAGTCGCGACCACCATTGGCGAAGACCGGCATTCCTTCCCCTGCGGCGCAACAAGCCGCCCCAGCGGCGCCAGCGCCGCCGCGAGCTGACCCCCGTGCTAGTTCCTTCGGGTTCGGCGTGCCATTGCAGTTCTCGGTGGGGCAGGCTGCCGACCTCCGCGCCGGGGCTTTGCAAGGTCGTGTTGCTTTGCGTCCACAAATTAACACAGACAGCGCCCCGCCGGTCGCGCAAGATCCCACCACGCCGCCTTGGGTGTTGCTGCCCGCGCAGGATCAGGCTCGTCAAGCGGCGGACATACGACAAAAGCGCCTGCGCCCGCTGCGTCCGTGCGGTTGTACGGGGCGCTGCCGACATTGAGCAGTAAGGAGAATGCGTCATGCCTGTGCATATTGACCAAATGACTTCCGAAGTCATTCCCGAAGCCGAACCTGCTTCTGGAGGATACGAAGGAACGACGAGCTGGGAGGAGCTGGCTCAACTACGTGACCGCCAGGCCCGTTTGCTGCGCGACCGACTACGCACCGCTGCTGAGGGGTTCGATGACTGAACCATTGTTGTTCTCTTCCGCGCCAGTGTTCGAGGTCGATGGCCAGGTCAAGGGCGAACTGGCCCGCGATCTGTTGCGCTTAGAGGTCGAGGAAACAATGGCGGGGCTAAAAACGCTCTCCGCGCGTTTCGTGGCCCAAGGTCCGGTGGCAGGCTCCTCTCAGGAAGTCCAACTGTATTTAGATGGCGCTATTCTTGATTTTGGCAAGCAGATTTCCGTTTCGCTTGGGCCGACTTCAGGGGCGCGGACCATCTTTCGCGGGGCCATCAGCGGGTTGGAGGCGTGTTTTCAAGAAGGAAGCGAGCCTGAAGTGGTGGCGTTCGCCGAAGATCGCCTGATGGATCTGCGCATGACGCGTCGCTCGAAGACGTATGAGAACATGACCGACGCCCAAATTGCCGAGGCGATCGCCAACGAGCACGGACTGACGGCGGCGGCTGATGCGGACGGTCCCACTTACGATCTCGTGCAGCAGTGGAATATGAGCGACTTGGCGTTTTTGCGGGAACGCGCTCGCCTGATCCAGGCGGAAATTTGGGTGCTGGATGACACGCTCTATTTCCAAACGCGTGACAAACGCACGGCGACCGAGCTGACGCTGATTCAGGGTAATCAGATTCTCTCCATGCAAGCGCGCGCCGACTTGGCCCACCAGCGCACGGTGGTCAAGATAAGCGGCTACGACGCCAGCGCTCATGACAAAGTTGACGAGCAAGCCGGGAGTGAGGCCATTGATGCTGAGGTCTCGGGAGGGCGGACCGGTCTGTCCATTCTGCAACGAGCATTCGGCGAACGGGTCTCGTACCGCGTACGTGAGGTCCCGCTCAATGAAGGTGAAGCCCGCGCCTGGGCGCGCGCGGAACTATTACGGCGGGCGCGCGGCTTTGTGACGGTGACGGCAACCACAAACGGCTCTCCCGATATGGTGGTGGGCAGCCGGGTCACGCTCGAACGCGTGGGGCAGCCGTTTAACGGTCCCGGTTATTACGTCACGCATGTGTGCCATACCTATGATTTACAGCATGGTCATCGCACGCACTTTTCGGCGGAGCGAGCAACGATTCAGGAGGGAACATGAGCGGTGGGGCTCGTCCGGATGGCGATGCACGGCGTCACTTCGGCGTCTATCCGGCGATCGTGACTGATATTGTTGATCCCCAGAGCCTCGGTCGTATCCAGGTGAAGCTGCCTTCCTTGGGCGGCGACGGCGAGGCAGTGCGGGCTTGGGCCACCCTGCTCACGCCGTATGCCGACGACGATCAAGGTTTCGAGGTGTTGCCGGCGGTAGACACGTTAGTCGTCGTGGCGTTTGAAGCTGGTGATTTACGCAGGCCCTACATTATCGGCTCCGCCTGGAACGGCAAGGAGGCATTACCGCAAACTCCCGAAGCCCCGAACAACAAACGCCTTATCAAGACGCGCTCAGGCAGCCTACTTGAATTTGACGACACCGATGGCGCGGCCAAGGTGACGGTGTCCATGAAAAGCGGCCACAAATTGGTCTTGGACGATAGCGCGCAGGAAGTGAAGCTCACGCACGCGAATGGCTGCACGGTGACAATGAACGTCGCTGGACAAGTGGAAATCCAGGCAAACGCTACGGTGGAAGTAACGGCGGCGGCGGTGAACGTGCACGCCGCAACCGCGACGTTTGATGGCATCGTCAATTGTACAACGTTGATCGCCAGCTCCGGAGTGGTGTCGCCTTCATACACGCCGGGAGCTGGGAACATTTGGTGAACACTGGTGAACCACTGGTGAACTATGACTGATGATCGACCCTGGACTCTCGTCGGCCCCTGGTATCGCTGGAGCCGACCTGGCGTTCCTAGCGCGGGGCGCGGGGCGCGGCCAGTCATCCAAAAATATGACACGCCGCAGCTCGTCAACGAATTTCTGCGCGACCCGCAGCACTCGCTCAAGTTCACCGACGACGATTATGTCCACCAAGTGAAGCTGTTGCCGCCGCTCACCCCGGCGTTGTTCAAAGGTCTGCCGCGCCGGTTGTCGTCGAATACCTATGTGAAGACGGACGTGCGCAAGCTCTTCCTCGATACGCATAAACGTTTCTATCTTGTCGTGTGCGAATTGCACTGTGACGCCCCTGGGTTTCCTTCTGCATCTCAAGACAAGGTGTGTGAAGCCGGGTTTGTGGTGCGACGTCGAGTGCTGACCTCCTTTGATGAGACGGCGGCGAAGGCGGTGCAGCCTATTCTGCAAAACATCACAGCGGCGCGAACTTTTCTGAGCCAGATGGAAACGGTTGAGCCGGAAAAAGCCTTGACACAAGTGAAAAAGGGGCTTGCTCCGCGTGGGGAAGCTATGCTGAATGCGGCGGTGGCGACAGCAGTCGAGAAGAATAAAGAGGCGGCCCTCGCTTTGCTGGAGACAGAAAAGACGAAATTCACAGTGTGGACAGAGAAGTTTCGCGTCGCGCTGCAATTGCAAGGCTGGCAAACGCTGCATGACCGCATCGGTCAGTGGGTTCCGGTGGAGGAGCAGCCCCAGACCTTGACCGAGAGCACGTTTCCTTTGTATCCGCTGATTCCTGATCCCCGTAACCTCCAACATGCCGGTAAGGGCAGGAGCCTCTACTTTGGCCTCATTCCGACTGCGAGCGCCGATACGGATGACTTTGGCACGGCCCGGTTTAATGAGATGACCCAGTACGAGATTCGCTGTTATGTACGGCGTCACAAAGAAGGATGTCCAAAGAAAAATCCTAAGCCGGATTGTCATGGGCCGTTGGTGTGGAGCGCGCCGACCGAGGTTTATCAACTGGCTCCACATTTTGATCTGGTGGGCACGAGCAACCGCCCGGTGTCGATTCAACTTCCTGACCTGGCTGCGCTCCAAGCCCAAGCTGCGGCGCTGCCGCCAAACCAACTCGCGCCCGTGCGTATGGTGTCGCCGCCCAACTCAAATCTCGAAGTGAACGCCGATGCGGACGGCAACATCACCGGCCACGGCATCTCGGGACAGATCTGTTCTTTTTCTATTCCGTTAATCACGATTGTCGCGACCTTTGTGTTCAAGCTGTTCTTGCCGGTCGTGACCTTGTTGTTCGGTCTCTTCTTCTTGCTGAAATTGAAATTCTGTATTCCGCCGAGCGTGGAGATCGCCGCCGATGTCAAGGCGGAACTTGATCTGAAACTGCCCTCGGTTGAAGTGGACTTTGATGTGAGTGTGGACGCGGAGTTCGATCTTGGCGGGAAATTTGGTGGGGAGACCCATGCCGCGCTCACCTCATACTTTGGGCCTGAGGTGACAATAGGTCTGGAGAGCGGACCGCAAGGCGTGGCGCCAGCAGCGCGCGCGAAGATAGTGACGGAGGTCGCCGAGTCAAGTGACGCCGCCAACGCGCCGTCGCTCACCGCGAAGCTGGAGTATGAAACCCCGGTGACTGTGGAGGTGAGCGCATGAAGCCCTTGAGCTTTTTAGGGAAGGGGTGGAGTTTCCCGACACGCCCGGACCCGAGCACCGGCGGTCTCGAATATGTGGCCGGTCCAGAGAAAGTGCGCCAGGCGATCCGCATTATCCTCGACACGGAACCGGGAGAGAGGATCATGCGCCCCACTTTTGGTTGTGGTCTGCGCCGCTATCTCATGAAACCGAATTCGACGGCCACGAGGGCTTTGATTCAACATGATGTGGAACGAGCTCTGGCGACGTGGGAACCGCGCATTCAGGTGCAAACCGTGCAGGTGGACCCCGGGGATGATCCGGCTGCGGTGCTGATCCAGATTGTGTACATCCACGTGCGCGATGGTCGCCAGGATAATCTCGTCTATCCCTTCTCACTTGAGTAACGTTATCATGCCGCTACCAAATCCAATTCTTGATGATCGGTCGTATCAGCAGCTTCGGGATGAGCTCGTCCGACGCATCCCGGTGTATACGGAAGAGTGGACGGATCACAACGCCAGTGATCCCGGCGTCACCCTGATCGAGTTGTTTTCTTTTCTGGGTGAAAATCTCCTCTTCCGCTTTAATCAACTGCCGGAATCAACCAAGCTCGCGTTTCTACGCTTGTTGCAGATTCCCCTGCATCCAGCTTCGCCGGCGCGGGCCTTGGTGACCATGACAACCGACGTGGCGGAAGGCGTGCTCGTCCCTCTGCAACTGGAAACGAAGGCTGGGAGCTTATCCTTTGAGACGCAGACCGAAGTGCATGTCTGGCCGGTCTCGTGTGTTGCGGCTGCACGAGTACAGAGCGCAGCGCCGGATCAAAAGACTGAACCGGAAGTGTACGAGTTTGCCCTACGGGCGTTGGATGCGATCGGCCCGCTAGCTGCGGATCAACAGCCCGTCTATTACAAAACTGAGTCTGTGCCCCGCGATGGTAATGGCCTTCCTGTGGACTTCGACGCCACGGTGGACGGCATGCTGTGGGTGGCCATTCTGAAGGAGAAAGGCGCCGATCTCAGCAAACTTGGCGACGCTATCATCAACCTAGGTTTCGTACCCGATCCGGTAGTGCCAACCATCGACCAGATCAATGCGTGCCCCGGGGCTGGGGTGATGGCGCAAGGGCCTGCGGTGGAGTGGCAGATTTCCAGCGGCAAACTCGACAACAATCAGCAGCCCATCTACAGCAAAATCTCGCTTGAGGGAGACACAACCAGGGGGTTAAGCCAAGAAGGCGTGGTGCGGCTGCGCCTGCTCAAGAAAAGCGCAGACTTCGGCAATTTTGCGGTCTCTGACCCGGATCAATCAGGCTCCGGAGATCTGCCGCCGATGTTGGACGATGAGACGGCGGCGAAGGTGCTGTTCTGGATGCGCGCTTTTCGTCGCGATCAAAGTCGTTTCGGTAAAGTCCAATTCGTCGGCGTGAATGCGGTCGAAGTGACTCAATCCGAGAAAGCGCGTCCGGAATTTTTGGGAACCGGCACTGGACAGCCGGATCAGCGGTATCGCTTGGCCCACAAGCCAGTGTTGGAAGGCAGCCTCATTACCGAAGTGGAAGAGGTCGGAGGTTGGCAACCGTGGACAGCAGTAGACGGCTTTTACGCCAGTGGGCCTGACGCGCGCCATTTCGTAGTTGATCTTGAGGCCGGGGAGGTCCGTTTCGGAAACGGTGTGCAAGGACTGACGCCGCAGATCGGTCAACGGATTCGCGCCACCTCATACCGCTTTGGCGGCGGAGCCGCGGGCAATGTCCCACCCAAAGCCATCTCGAAACTGGTGATCCCATCTCCAGGCGAAGTGGCGATGACGCCGGATGTCCTAGCCCAATTGCAGGCCCATCCCCCGAAGGTCATCAATCCCATGTCCGCGTTTGGCGGCGGTGACGGGGAAAGTATTGCCGCTGCGCTCGATCGCATTCCCGGCGAGTTACGCCGTCGCGATCGCGCGGTCACGAGGACCGACTTCCAAGAGCTGGCCCTGATGACCCCTGGGGCATTGGTGGGGCGGGCCGAGTGTTTGCCCCGCTTTCATGCACCTAGTCGGACCCCCGAGCGCGCCGGAGTTGTCAGCGTGGTGGTGTGGCCGCAAGAAGATGCGCAACATCCCAACGCGCCGTTGCCCAATCGCAATCTGTTGCGCAGCGTCTGTATGTGGCTCGACGCGCGCCGTTTGGTGACGACGGAACTGTATGTGATTCCCCCCACCTATCACAAAGTTGCGGTCTCGGTTGGGGTGCATGTCAAACCTGGCTACGGAGTAGAAGCGGTGCGCCGCTGGGTGGAGCTGGTGATTCGTCAGTACCTTGCGCCCTTGCCCCCGTATGGTCCATCTGGAGGAGGCTGGCCGCTCGGTCGACGGGTCCACGGGCCGGAGCTGGAAGCCGCAGCACTTCAGGTAGAAGGGGTGGAGTTCCTTGAAGGGCTCCGGGTTGCTGGGTTTGACGAACAGAAGCGGGCGTGGGTTCCTGGTTCGGTGGACCTCGCGCTGTACGAGGTTCCGGACCTCGCGGAAATTGTGGTGGTCGAAGGCCCGGATATTCCAGAGCCCGGACAAGTAGTGAATCCGCCGCCGTCTCCTTCCGTGCCGGTGCCGATTCCTGTCTTGCGAGAGGAGTGCTAACCCGTGCCGCGTGCGTTTGCGCTCATTCGCACTAATGACCAATGGCGTCGCGCAGCGCACGCCAACACCGCACTCGACGGGGAGGTGGTCTCTTTGGCGTGGAGTCATGAGGAGACCGCCAGCGGCTCCGACATTGTTCCCCCGTTCGGAGCTGGTTTGGCGTTCGACAGTCACTGCCGCTTGTATCACAGCGTCCCAAACGAGGGACGGGTGGAGCGGATTTTGTGGGCGAGTGAGGACCCGCTGCATCTGTCGTCACCGCCGACCGCGTTGGATTTGTTCGAGTCAGAGGTTGAACAACAGTTGGGAGATTTTACGCCAATTGCCGAAGCGACCGGGGCGCTGGTTGAGCCGCGCGGCTTAGCGGTGGATGAGGAAGATCGGCTCTTTATTGCCGAGACCGGGGCGCGTCGGCTGTTGATTTATGACCTGTGGTCCCGGCGTTTGTTGCGACGCGTCCCGGTCAGCGGAAAACCGCTTGACGTAGTCGCCCAAGGAAGAACCGTCTTTGTCCTCCTCGCTTCACCGTCAGGCCTCCTACGTCTTGAGGCGAGAACCGCACCCCAAAACATTCCGCTCCCAGCCGCCATTGTTGCGCCGGCGCGTCTGGCGATTACTCCCAACGGCGAACTCTTTGTGCTCGACCAAGCTGGCGGTCCGAACGCGCGTGTCGTTCCGCTCAATCGGCCAACTGAGTCCCTTGCCGTGGCCTTTGCGACAGATATTGAGTTTCAACCGCGCACGGCTGTCCCGATATCTGCTCTGGATGGCGCCGCTTTCGTCCCCTCTCCAGAGCAAGAAGTGATTCTGGTGGTCGCACGCCGTCCCAAAGAAGATTTTTTACGCTTTCGTCTCAGTGCAACGGAGGTGGCGGAAATCACTCCGCTCAAAGGGCGCGACTATGACGGCGGCGGGATTGTGCTCACTCCGGATCAGCGCATCGGGTTTTGGACGATGCGTGGCTTCCGCCACGCCGTTATGGCGCGGCTCAAATACGCGCCGGAGGGGCGCATTACCAGCTTTCGCTTGGATAGCGGAGAGTTTCACACTACCTGGGGCCGCCTGTTTCTTGACGCGTGCATCCCCAAAGACACGAAAATACGTGTCCACTGTGTCGCCACTGACGAACCGCCTGAGGAGCCGACGCTCCCGCGCACTCCGCCGGTGAACTTGGCGACCATGACCATTACGCGCCCCGACCTCTCGCCGCCTATGCCGCCCCTGTCGCTGGTGGCGAAAGCGGATGAGGTAACGCATCTCCTCCATCGCCGGGAAACCGGACGGGAGATTCCCTGGGCGCGACACGCCGAGGGTGATCCGTTTGAAACGTACGAGGCCCCGATTCTAACGGAGCCTGGACGGTATCTGTGGGTGACGCTTGAGTTGTCCGGCAATACGCGCACGACGCCGCGCCTGCAAGCGTTGCGCGCCGAGTATCCTTCGCATGATTATTTGCGGCGCATTCCCAAGACTTTTTCGCGGGATGAGCAGATGGCGTCGTTCCTGCAACGATACTTGACATTGTTCTCAGGAGTTTTTGAAGATTTGGAAGGGAGAGCCGATGCGCGCCGCGTCCTCATCGACGCTCGCAGCGCGCCGGCGGAGATTTTACCGTGGCTTGCGAGCTTCCTGGGGCTGGTGCTCGATGAGCGCTGGCCGACGGCGACGCGCCGCACCATGATCGAAGAAGCGACCTGGCTATTTCGTTTTCGCGGCACGGTCCCTGGACTGACGCGCTTTCTGGAAATCTATACCGGCGTCAGAGTCATCATCATCGAGAAGTTTCGCGTACGCGGGCTCGGCGGCGCGATTCTCGGCGATCCGAGCGGACTCACGTCGAGTTCGGTGCTGGGCGCAGGCTTCCGTGTGGGCGGCGCTGTAGGCGAGACTGAGACAACTACAATCACTGGTAATGCGAACGACGCTTTCGAGACCCACGCGCATCGGTTCAGCGTCATTATCCCGGCAGTGCTGGATGCGGAACAATTCGCCGTGGTGGGGCACATTCTCGATATGCACAGACCGGCGCACACGCTGGTTGAGGTGTGTACGGTTGGGGCAGGCATGCGGGTTGGTCGCGGGCTCCATGTCGAGCTGACATCGGTCATTGGCCGCACCGGTGGATTCACGCCTCTACAGCTCGGCAATACGCTACTTGGTCGTGAGGCAATTATTGGACGACCCGAGCCGGGGACGCGTTTGGGAAGCAGCCTCCTCGGAGGGGACAGCAGAGTTGGGTAGACGATGGACACCCTACGCATTCATCACCTCACTGCTCGTTATCGGCTTACGCCCTCGGCCCGCGTCGAACGTGAGCAATTGGATAAGATCCTCGGGACCGTGCTTGAGGAAGCGTTGGAGCAAGCCCTCTTTCGGGTCGGGATTGCTGAGCATGAGGAAATTTGCATCCGTCAACTCTATGTTCCGGTTCGCCTCCGTCTCTCCAAACCTGAGAGCGCACTCGTGTTGACGTGGAGCGTTGCTCTTGCTGAGGCCATTAAACAAGCGGCTGAGCAGGGGCGCAGTACGGATGTGGTCCGCTATGGTTCGTGTGTGCAAGCGTTGCTTGATCTGGCAGTGAGCATTGCTCGTGGAGACTATGGGCGAGCGTGGGCCTGGGGACAGCTAGGGTTGTGGCGCGCAGGAGCCCAACCAAGCGAACGCGAAGCCCTACATGGGTTTGTCCAAGCACTCAGCGCTGAGTCCCAATTCATCTCGCCGCTTCTGCGTGCGCTTGCGAATCTCAAGCAGTTGGAATTTTTCATCGCACGGCTTGAAGAGCAACAGTGGATGATCCTCGCCCACGCAGCGTTGCTTGCCGCCGGAGCGCCAACGTCCTTGCTTGATCTCGATGACGAAGAATTACGTGAATCGCCTCCGCCAACCTCAGCGCTGGTTCGACAAACCGCTCACCACCTACTCGCCGTGTCGGCGCTAACCAAACCATTTATGAACTTGGTGATGGCCTCACTCACGGCGCGCCGCGCCGTGGCGATCCTCATTGTGTTGGAAACGGACCCGAACACCTTGCGCGCATCCGAAGAAGCGAGCCAGGTCCTTCTCGACACGGTTGGCGAGGCGCTTGAAATCCTTGCCACGATTGCAGTTGCCCAGGCGAGAGAAAACCAAGCAAGCAACACGGCAACAAAAGGCGCAACATCGGCGACGAGGCGTTCACCAACGACGGGAGAAGAGGGGGAAGCAGTTGCACGGGATGACACGAGTATCACTGCTGAAGCGGCAACGAAGACAATAAGTGGAAGCGTTACAGAGCGACGCGCTCTAGAAGAAGAACCTGCGCTCACCCACGGACGGTACGCCGATGAGTATGGGGTGCACCCAGAAGAGCTGGCCTCTGACACGGTGGAGGAGTTTCCGCTTCCACTCGTACGACGCCTCGCGCCAACGCGTTTCGGCGGGCTGCTGTTTCTCTTAGGCGTGATGGAGGATCTTGGTCTACCGGATGAAATTCGTACTCATCCAGTGTTCACAAACCGTCTCTCGCGTTGGGTGCTCCATCAGCTTGCGCTTGCGTTAGTTCCTGCTGAACCACATGATCCGGTGGTCCTCGCTTTCACAGGCTTACCGCCGGACGCGGCGCCACCGTCCAGTGAAGAGGAACCTCCTACGGAAGCAGAGGCGACGGCGATTGCCTCGTATGCCGCGCGCCTCAGAGAAGCGGTGCGTGAGCGTCTGGACCGTCGCGATCCGTACGAGGCGCTGCAATTCGTCTGTTATCGACATGCCACGATCGTCGCTGATCCGGGGTGGATTGAAGTGCATTTTGCGCTTGTTGACTTGTCCACGGAGATTCGTCGTGCTGCACTGGACCTCAATCCTGACTACCTCCTGTGGTTAGGCGTAGTGGTAAAGTTTGTTTATGAGTAACTGGGGCGCCACAGATCTCGAACTTGAGGTAGTGAGTGAGCGGTTGACCCGAGAAGTCGGGCTGCTGGCTGGTCGCTTGGCGCATTTTCTTGCCGCCTCTTTGCCACAAGCCGAGGGTGCTTTGGCTGAAGGACAAGCATTCTTGCACGCCTTGTTTGAGGCAGCTACGAGCGACCCCCCGCCTTCGGCTTGGCAAGAACAAGGAATCGAACCACGGCCAGACCCCCTTGATCGCTTGGCGAGAGCACTCAGGCTCTGTGAAGAAGAGGTCAATCTCCTCTTGTTAGCGGGATTACCTGAAGAACATGAAGGATTGGCGGCGGTGTTGCGCACCTTGCATCCACGCGGTGAATCGCGCGCTTCTGCAGGGCTGGCCACACAACTGCTGTGTCGGACCCCGCGAGAACGAGTCACGCTGCGGACCATGTTGGAAACAGGGCCGCTGATTAGCGGCGGTGTGGTGCGCCTCAGCGGCGACGGACCGTTCTTTGAACGCTCTTTACAGATTGCCGAGGCGCTGTGGCCGACTTTACATGGTATCGACGTGTGGCCAACAGCATTGCATCGTCGTGACGCTGCTGTTGTCACTTGTGGACTCGAAGAATGGTTTGCGAATGTTCATATACGCCGCGCCCTGACTGCGATTGCCCAACAAGAGCCGTGCACGGTGCTGGTGACGGCTGAGAATGAAGAGGTTGCCTTTCACCGCGCGTTGGCGCTCGTGCACCAGGCTGGGCTCCACCCCCTCGGCTTGCCGCTGCCGCCATCTGCAGAAGTGGACTTCGAGCGGCTCGTGCGCGTGCACGCTGTTGTACGCGGCGGCGTGCCCGTGTTGTGGTTGTCGCATACAGACGGACAGGCTATCCCTGAGGCTCCAGCCTTCGCCAACTACCCGGGCGTGGTGGTGGTGTCTGGGCGTATGGGCGCGGTCTCGACGCGCGGCCAACGGCCGCTGCTGGCTGTCCCGGTCGGACGTTTATCTGCGCTCTCTCGACAGCGGATGTGGCGGGAACTTCTGCCGGCTTTGGCCCCGCACGCGGCGCTTTTCGCCGCACGCTATCCCGTCGAACCGGCTGCCGCTGCTGAGGTGACCACGGACCTGCATTGTTTGGAAACGCTCACCGGACAGCCGCCCACGGTCGAAGATGTGGGGAACAGTCTACGGGCGCGCGCTGGGCTATCGTTGTCGAGCGGGGCGAAGCTCATTCGACCAACAGCTACATGGGATGATCTAGTGCTGCCACGGAATCACCTCACGCAATTACATGAAGCGGCTGAGCGGTTAGCATTACAAAGCCGCGTGCTCGACGATTGGGGCTTCCTCAAGGGGCGCATGGGCGCGCGTGGGGTGCGCATGCTGTTCGCGGGTCCGCCCGGTACGGGTAAGACGCTTGCCGCTGAAGTATTGGCGCACGCCTTGTCGGTTGATCTGTTCGTGGTGGATATTTCCCGCGTGGTGTCGAAGTGGATCGGTGAGACGGAAAAAAATCTCGCGGCGGTGTTTGACGCTGCTGAACGCGCCCAGGCCGTGCTGTTCTTTGACGAGGCCGACGCGCTCTTTGGCAAGCGCACGGAAGTATCCGACGCGCACGATCGTTATGCAAACTTGGAGACGGCATATCTCTTGGCGCGGCTGGAACGCTTCGAGGGGCTAGCAATTTTAGCGACGAATTTCCGGCAAAATATCGACCCTGCGTTTTTGCGCCGACTAGAATTTGTCCTTGACTTCGCGGAACCTGACCGTGAACAACGACATGCGCTGTGGCGTTGTCATCTGCCGCACACCGCGCCCCTGGCTGGAGACGTAAATCTCTACGAACTGGCCGCGCTCTATCCCGTCGTGGGCGGTATCATTCGCAACGCCGCTGTGGCTGCTGGGTTCTTGGCCGCCGCCGATGGCGGACCGATTTTCCGTCAACATTTTATCCACGCGATTCGGCGTGAATATGAGAAAGCGGGCCGGGCCTTTCCTGGAGTCCCGCTCGATATGTCTGTTGCTCAATGAATAATGAAGGAGTCCTCTATGCTTGCCCTACGAACGTTCCCCGCGCTTCCTGCACCGAGCCGTGACCTGTTGCGTGGCGATCGTTAATTCAAGGAGATCCTCGTATGGCCAATACGCCTGATATGGCTTCGTGTCTCGCCCAGTCCGGAGACGGAGGCGAGTTGCTGCCGCTCAGCCCTTTCTTTGCTCTGCACTATCACTTTGGCATGCTCCTGGGAGTCGATGATTTTGAAACGGAGCAAGCCTATCATCGCGCCAAAATGCGCCTTCACAATGCCTGGCTGCACCGTGCGGGCGTAGTGTGGGGCTTCGACGTTCGTCAGGACCTCACTCGTGGAGAGATCCGCGTCCTCCCTGGGTTCGCCCTCGACGCTGCCGGGCATGAGCTGCACCTCGAAGGCGACGCCTGCGTGAACGTCGGCCAGTGGTTTGACGCGCATAAAAAGGACGAAGGGTTTGTGTTCACCGAATCCGGAAACACGATCCGCTTCGATGCACACGTGGTGATTCGCTTCAAGGCGTGCCTGACCCGACAGGTTCCTGCGTTGCTGGAGCCATGCGACGGCGGCAGCACCAGCACGGCCTATTCGCGGGTATTTGAAACCATTGAAATTCTGCTGAGGCCGGGGTTGGCTCCCGCGCAAGTCGCGCCGTACCATCGCCTGCGCTTGCTATTTGAGATTGATGCCCCGATCGTTGACAAGGGTGCAGTGGTCCCCGCCGATCAGCAAGTGCTTGACGAACGCAACCGCATTCTTGCGCTGTCTCGGGAAGCTCAGGCTGCGGCATACCTGCAGGCCTTTCATCGCTTTGCGGCTCTGGATGAAATCGATCTCCAGCCCGCAATGAGCGCCGACGGCAGTCGTCAACTTCTCTTTCCTGCGGCTGACGATGCGCCAGTGGTTCTGGCGAACATTACCGGTGTGACGCTTGAGAAAAGCGACACCGGCTGGACGCTGACGGCTGGAACGGTTGATACCTCGGTGCGCCCCTCCCATGTGGCGACGAGTACTCTCCAGGATCTCCTCTGCGGGTTGCTTTCTCAGGGAGGAGCCGCAGGCGCTAGCGCCATTGGACCACGGGTGGACCCCTCTTCTGTACAGTTTGACGAAGCAACCAAGAAAGTGACCTTCCAAACTGATAGTGAGTTGCACGCTGCGAGCGTCACTCCTGCCGCATTCTCGGTGACATGGTTCGATAACACGGGCTGGCACGCTATCGCGATCGACAACGCGCAGTGGGATACCGCGACCAAGACGGTTACGTTGGCGCTCCACGACACCCCGGCTGGCGACGTAGTGCGACTCATTGCTCGTGGCGCCGGAGAAACGCCGCTCTTAGGGGTAAACTTTGCGCCGCTCGCTGGCGCCGTTTCTGACCCGCTTACGACTGGGCAGAACGGGAACGATTTTGTTTGCATGCACAAGAGGAGCTAGTCATGGCGAACGCACCCAGCAAACTACTGAACGGCAACAACACGGCGCCCCTTGTGCTAGTCGGCAGCCACAATGGCGTTACGGTCATTCCGACGCCCACGCCGCTGACTCGGCTCAATTATTTTGACGGTAAATTCCTGCGCGCCGATGACCTCAATACCGAGCAAACCTATCTACGGCGGCTGGTCGAGCTATCGAATCAAGCTGGTGGTCCCGGGGTCGCCTATGGCTTTAACGTGTCGTTGGGCGCAGGCGACACTCTAGATCTCGGCCCTGGACTCGCTATCGATCCAGCGGGGCGCGTGCTTCTGCTGCCTACGGAGACATCCCTCAACGTGCAAGCCCTGATCGATCAATCCCGACAATTACAACAACTGGCGGCGAAGGCGCTGGCAACGGGAACAGATGGATTTGCCGAGTGTGAAGTCGTCAGTGGGGATGCGCCAACGGCTGTACCCAAAGGGTCGGACCTGTATCTCATCACCATTGCGCACGCCGAGGCGCTGTGTGGGGCGGAAGATGTCTTTGGAAAATTGTGTGAAGAGGCCTGTACTACAAGCACTGACCGGCCTTACCGGCTCGAAGGCTTGGTGGTGCGGGCTCTGCCCCTGACGCTGCACACGCCCTTGGCCACTTCACAGGCAGTGGCGCTCACGCGGGTGCATCTGCGTTCGCTCGTGGCGTCGGCGTACTACGCTGATGAACGAGTACAGATTGCCAGCCTCATCTCCGGGGCCGGGTTGCGCGCCGACGCCTGGTGCTTTGGCGCTGCGGCGGCAACTGGTCAGGAGGTGCCGATTGCTGTGCTGTCCCGCGCCGGGACCAGCACCAACTTCTTGGATGCGTGGACTGCGCGTCGTGAACGCATCGAGACGACGGCGAAGCGGTATTGGGCCTGGCGCATGGCGATGCGTCCCTGGGATGTGTACTTGGCGCAGATTCTCCAGTTTCAGTGTCAACTGCACGAGCTGTTCCTGAACGCCCCGGAGCCCGGAGGAACCGATGACCCTTGTCGCCAGGAGCGCGCCCTGATTGCTCAAGCCTCGGATACGCTTGCTGAAGTAGTGAAGTTCTATAGCGATGTGTCCGATCGTTTGAAAAGTATTGCCGCTATTGCCACACTCGATGCAGGTGGGACGAGGCCCACGGTGCAATTCGGAAGCGGTGGTCTCAGTCAGTTGACTGCGGTGAATGAAAAACTGTTGGCCATGCGAAAGACGTTCACCCTCATGCCGGTCGAACGCGTTCTCATTCGCGGCGGCATCGTGGAACTTCCCTCCGCGGGCTACTTGCCGGTCGTGCCTGGCGCGGTGACGATCAATAGGCAAGTCCGTGCGTTGCTCGGTGAAGGAGTGAATCTCCGTTTTTGTGTGGTGCGCCCCGATTTCGTGCCCCACGCGCTTGAAGAAGCGCAACACATGGAGCGTATCTCTTTGCTACAGGGACTGGATGCGCCGGGGAACAAGCCTGACGTCGATATTCTTGTACCCAATGGCGAAATCGTGAAGACTACACAACCGGTCCCAGGCAAGGGTTTCGAGGTGGCTGTGTTGGCTACTCCCACAGCCTTGTCGGGGCTCAGTGGAGGGGGGCAGAACTCTCTCACTATCAACCGGGCTTCAGATTTTTCGGCGAAAGCGAGCCCTCTCATCATGAGTGGGGCCGGACGTGGTGAAGTGCTCGCCTCTGGCGGCGCGGCGTTCCATTTCGCCGGGGCAACGCAAGCAACGGAAACCCAGACGCTCTTCGATCTCGCACGCGGCTTTGCCGGTCTCGGCAACACGGCGGACCGCAGACATGTCGAAATTTTGCAAACTGCCGCTACCTCGGCCGAGGTGAAGCCAGCGCCGGATTCCGCCGCCGAGGTTGATCCCGCGATAGTGACGAAAATGATCAATATCGCCGCCAGGGCCGTGCGGCATCAAGCGACGTTGCGCAGCACTGAACAACCTTTCGTCGAAGCGGATACGGCGCCACTAGAGACAGTCCGCTCAGTGCGCGCATTTGCTCCGGCTCAGGCCACGGAGAGCCGTGCAGTGAACCTGTGGACCACCATGAGTTGCGACCAGAACCCGTTTGCGCTGGCGCAGGGGGAGAAGACCCCGGTCGGTCTGCGCATCGTCCTAGCGCTTCCGGGGGTCCGAGCGGTTGTGGAAGATTTTCAATTGCGTGGCGACTTCCGGGTCGACCGCGCCGCCGTAACGATTGGAACCGAACGGCGCATGACCGGGCGCTTTTCCGGCGTGGCCTCTGTCAGGGTTTCCGGCGGCGGCATTCAAAACAGCGAGCGGACCGCAGTCATTGACCTTGATGCCGGCGTTGTGCTGAAGACCCCGCCGGGCGAGCCCCAGACGCTGACGCTGCTGCTGGCCTACAAAAAGGTGCTGGAGATTGCGATCAACGCCACGTGGAGTGGCGACCCGCTGCTAGCTGAAGTCACAGTAGATTATCGTCTGCTCACAGGGTTCGAGGCGGGGCCAGTCACTCTCCGCCTCGTGGATGTGCGTCTCAAAGAAAATAGCGACGTGCTTCTCAGCGGTAATCCGCTCCACACCGTGTCCTTGTCAGCAATCGAGGTTGTGGGCGCGGCTCTGGCCGATACGGGATTTGCGGCGGAGGCGACGCACTTGTTATTTCCGCCTCCTCTACCAGCGCCTGACGAGTTGACTGTTCGGGGCACGTTGGACTGGGTGCTGTTCCATCGTCGACGGAACAAACAGTGCGCCGATCTCGTGGAGCAGGCGGCTCCGGCCCCGACGCGACGGTATCAAGTGTATCAGGTTGAAGCCACTGATCTGCGCGAGGCTGCTGTTATTCGCGAAGCCCTGCTGCGGAATAACGGCACCGTGCTCGCCAAAATCAATTTCCGCGTTGTGGATCAAGTTGAGTTTGGTAGTGGGGCGCCCACCTTGCTCTCGGACGCTGAGACCGTGCGTGCGGACTGGCGGCGCGTCCACACTGGCAACACGATTCTCTACGAAGCGATTGCTACCCAAGGTGTGGGTGATGGAGACGCGCTGGCCATTCAACGCGTCCTGCATCTGGAAAGCGTATTGGCTGACATCACACCACCTGAGGCCAATGCCGTGCATGAAGTAATTCCCAAAACGCCGGATCTCTTGTCAGTGCCTAGGACTGACGGCGTGATCGTCGTGCTCACCCGCACAGTGGCCGAGAAAACGTGCCAGAGCGTCTACCGAGTCAACAACCTTGACTTGCTCAAGCAGATTATCGAGATGGTGAAAAACGGGCAGATTGCCACCGTTATCGGACAGAACATGGCGACGTCACTGGGCATTGTGTCCTTCAAAGCGAATACGGCGGAAGTTGTCGACAATAGTCTCCAGCCCGTTGTGACAACGTGGGGGACGCAAGGGGATGGGCAACTCGCTATGCTCGCTGTCGTGGCCAAGGAAGGAGATTCGGCGATGAATCTCTATGATCAACAAGCAGGAACAATTGAGACTGCTCTGCGCGGGACAGGCCAACCGCAGCCGGTGGAGCACGCGCCCGTGACCAGCCCAGTCGATCTGCCAGGAGACTGTCCGTCGATCACGTTTATTGCGGCGCAGCCGGTGATAACGCGAACCGCGCTAGTGGTCTTTGCTTCCTTGGATGGCAACCATTTCCCGCCGCCTGTCTCTCAAGCGTCACAGGCCACCGTGACCTTCAGCAATAACCTCCCGCAAGGAGACGTCTTGCTGAACTTGATCAAGAGCTTGACGGCCAACGAACCAGTAAACGGTGTAAACCTGGCGGTGCTCACGCCTCCGCCTGACGCAGACGCCCCGGCGCGGGTACAGGCCGTGCTCAGTGCTTTAGCCTCGGCGGGCCGCCCTTCCGCCAATGTCAAAACGCTGGTGAACGCGCTGTCCAACGCTGATCGTGACATTTTGTTACGGCAAGGTTTCTCCCTGAATGGGATTGACGAAGTCATCTATCTAGAGCCGAATCCAAACTGATGTGAAGCGTTCCAGAAGATAGGCTCCATGCTTGCCGCGCACAGTCATAAGCCCACAAAGCCCGCTGCTGCAGAAGCAGCGGGCCACACGAAGCCAGGAAAAGAGGGAGGCGGACCCGTACCGGTCAATCCCCTGTGGCAGCAGTTGGTGACGCGTATCCCGATCCAAGCCAAACTTGCAGTGAGCCAACCTGGTGATCCCTATGAGCAAGAAGCGGATCGTGTAGCGGACCGCGTGATGCGGATGTCGACACCGACCCTGCAACGAGCTTGCGCCATCTGCACGGCGGGAGGATCGCCGTGTCCAACGTGCGAGGAAAAAGCGAGCGGGCTGGTGCAACGCAAGGTGGAGCATTCCTCGGATGCTTCTGACGAAGCCATTGCTGATACCTTTGGTAGTGATTTCGGCATGGGCCAGCCGTTGGATGCCCCGGCCCGAACGTTCATGGAATCGCGTTTTGGTCAGGATTTCGGGCAGGTGCGCATTCATACTGATGCGCGGGCTGCGGAACTGGCTCATAACTTCAACGCTCATGCGTTTACTGTCGGGCAGAATATTTTCTTCGGTGCAGGCAAATTTACTCCTGGTAGCGAGAGCGGGAGACATTTACTGGCGCATGAATTAGTCCATACGCGACAACAGGCGCGAAGCCCCAGTAGCGTTGGCGCCCGGTTGTCTGTCCAGCGCGGTAGCTTGAAGGGCCCAAGCACGAACCCAAAAAGCTGTGGCGGATGGACCTGCGCCCCGGCAAGTGATTGTCCCAATCCTGATGGGAAATCAGCCCCAAGCGCCGACGCCTCCACGAGCTGGTCATTAACCGTGAAGCTCGATTTGGATGTGCTCACATCCGAAGATATCGTCACTGGTAATGACGTTGGGCATGCGTATGTTGAGTTCAATGAATCGAACGGTGATAAGTACACCTATGGACATTACCCTAACAAGACGAGAACTCCTGATCCGGCTTTCAACCCTCAGGTTCCTGGCTGTACCGCCCACCCGGACAGTACGCACACCCGATGCGTCGATATGGAAATTAAATTCGTACTGACCGAAGCGGAATACAAAAAGGCGCTTACTTTTGCGCAGACCTGGTGCAGCGCGGGTCAGCCCTATCACATCCTCACTAACAACTGCACGACCTTTGTCAGCAACGTCGCCAGCCAGGCAGGAAAGACGCTGCCGAGCGCACGCGGCCCTGTGGGAAAGGGCGCTTATCAGGCGGATAACCCCAACACGCTGTTCGATGCGTATGTGAACCAAACCGACAACGCAACCTGGCGCAAGCGCGTCACTGGAAAATTTACCGGCAGCTACGATGCGTCAGGCTCCGTGGTTCCGTTCAAAAGTTTTGAGCTTGCTACTGACGAGAAATTTGCTGTTGGTGGCGAGTATTCCTATACTGGCAGCACTGGTGATGCGGTGAAGGGCACGCTCGACGGGCGACTCATCTTCAATGTGGAAGGCGCTAGTAAGACCGTGAGTCCGATCGTGAAGTTCCAATGGAACGAACCGAGCGGCACAGGTTTTGGTGTATGGACAGTCGGTACAACTGGGGACTTAAAGGGAACCTGGGGGCGTGGAACAGCAGAGAATGGCGCTGGCAAGTGGGAGTTAACGAAGATCCCGTAAGCTGCCTACTTTGATGGATTGCCGCCATTGCTGGAGCAAAAGGCAAACCGCTCTGAAGCACTTTAAGGTAGATCAATGCTTGCCGTGCACAGTCACAAGCCAACGAAGCCCACTGCTTCTGAAACAGCGGGCCACGCGAAGCCAGGAAAAGAAGGGGGAGGATCTGTACCGGTTAACCCTCTCTGGCTCCAGTTAGCGACGCACACCCCGATCCAAGCCAAACTCGCAGTGAGCCAACCGAACGACCCCTACGAGCAAGAAGCGGATCGCGTAGCGGACCGCGTGCTGCGGATGCCGACACAAGCCTTGCAACGCGCCTGCGCGACGTGTGCGGCTGGAGGATCTCCCTGTCCAACGTGCGAAGACAAATCGAGAGGGTTGGTCCAACGAAAAGTCCAATCTCACGCGGACTCTTCTCTTCCTTCGGTCTCTGATAACTTTGTCAACAACCTTGGCGTGGGTCGTCCGTTGGATACGTCGACGCGCTTGTTCATGGAGTCGCGCTTTGGTCAGGATTTCGGGCGCGTGCGAGTTCATACAGGTACGCGGGCGGCGGACTCCGCGCGAGCCGTACATGCGTTAGCCTACACCGTGGGACGCAGTATTGTGTTCAGCCCAGAGCATTTTGCACCGGGAACTCTGGCGGGAAACCGATTGCTGGCGCATGAACTCACGCACGTCCTGCAACAGCGCGCTGCCGGACCCTCATTGCAGCGTAGTCCAGACGATGACCAAGAGCCACCCCATATGTCGGTCTCCGGCGATACCGAACGCAAAAGCCCGGCTGGCGGGATCGCCATCGCCAACGGAAGTTTGGAGTGGAAGCTCCGCTACGTTGGAAAAGATACGAAAGTGACGCCGGGCACTGGCATGCAGTTTAATATGGTGTTGGGGACCGACGTGATCTTCGAAGCGAGCTTCACGCCAACCCCCAGCGGCTCGACGTGCCCCACCATCACGTTCAGCCAGATCGTGCAGCCGACCATTGATGGGCTGTGGGACACGGGTTCACTCCTCTACACGCGCTCGCCCGTGAGCGGCGCATCGGCGGATGTGAAGCACGACGCGTCCGCGCCCGAAACCGAGCCGTTCTACGGCGCCGATCCGAGCGCGAGCGGCCCGGGTCTGAAAGCGGCGCCGAACCTGAAAGTGGCGGGGACCGCAGCAGGCGCCTCGGCTACTGCAACCCATGCTGACGCCCCCTATCAGCGCGTGGTTGCGAAGGGCAAGACGGCGGAACGCAAGTTCGAGACCGCCGTGATTTGCGTGCAGACGGCTGAGACCTTTGGTTCGATTCGCTGGGGCTATACCAAGACTGGAGCCGGTGTCGTTACACTAACAAGCGCCACGGCCAAGGACGTGCAAGCGACGAGCGCATCGACAGACTTCGAGTCTACGCGACAGGCGTTTTACTCTGGCTTTTTCCAACTGTCCCTCGGAGATTTTGCCACCGGTTCGGCCGTGCTTCCAGCTGCACATAAGACGACGCTTGACGCGATCGATGTGAAGGATCTTACGCGGGTGATCTTGGTTGGCGCCAACGATAACTCCGGCGGCGCCGAGGCCAAGGCCGCCTTGTCACTCAAGCGAGCAGAGACGGTGCGCGACTATCTGGTGAAGACGCGCGGTGTTTCCGCTTCGCTTATCAAAGTTGAAGGTCACGGTGTGGAAGCGCGCGTACCCAACCCGCCGGGCAAAGATGTCCCGGCTAATCGCCGCGTCGATGTGCATCTGCAACGCGGAGCCGAAACGATCAAACCAGTGAACGCGAGACTTGGCTCAGCGGCCGAGCGCAAGCGCCTTCTTAAGCAGAACCCGCGCAAGACGGTGAACGAGGCGGTTGATACCATTATCCGGCTTGATGCAACGACGGGGCGAGTGTCGACTGCGGAGTGGAGCGAATTGAGCGATATGCTGAGTGCGCTGGACCTGTGGCGCTCAGTAGATCCGACCGTCCCCGATCTGCGTCGCCTCTACACGGCGGCGTTGAAACGTCTGGAGCAGCGCGCACAGGTCTACTCCGCTCCGATCCGACCGCCGTTGCCGCAGCTTGGGCCGATCAGCCCTGAAGTCGACGAGGCCCTACGCAAGTACGAGGAATCTAAGAAGAGGTTGGAGGACCTCAAGCGCGAGCGGGATGAGGCGCTGCGCCGTCTTGACGAAGAGGCGGGGCCGCTGGAAGATCAATAGAATAGAGGTTAAAAGGAAAGGGTGTTGGTCGTGGCCTAGTGCTATACAATAGAAAAAATAATAAGGAAACTCATGTACGCGCTAGCGAATCAAAGCCAGCTCTACCGCAAGCCCACCAATCCTCCGCCCATCGGAAAAGCGGAGAAAGAAGGGAAATCTGATAAAAGCCTCCCCGCCAATCCGCTCTGGCGTCAACTCGCCACTGGCATCCAACCCAAGCTCACTGTGAGTGTCCCGAGTGATCCTCAAGAGCAGGAGGCTGACCAGGTGGCCGACCGAGTGATGCGCATGGCCGAACCGGGGCCTATGGGCTCCGCGCCTGCCGCACCGCAGCGGAAATGTGCGGAGTGTGAAGACGAGGAGAAGAAAACGATCCAGACCAAGCGCACGACTTCAGAGCAGGGCGAGGGAGTACAGGCGGTAGGAAGCGCCATGCACGTGGCGGGGCGCGGCGGACAACCGCTGTCGGAGGCGGCCAGAGCGTTCTTCGAGCCGCGCTTCGGGCGCGATTTCAGCGGCGTGCGGATATATACGGATGCAGAAGCGGCTCGTTCCGCCGAGGCGATTCACTCTCTCGCTTTTACCTACAATCAAGACGTGGTCTTTGGCCCTGGCCAGTTCGATCCCAGCTCCAACAGTGGTCGGCGATTGCTTGCGCATGAACTGGCGCATGTGGTCCAACAATCAGGGGGCAGTCAACCGTTGGTGCAGCGTCAGCCGAAAAAAGGCGACGTGTTAAGTGACTGGTGGCCGCCGGACTTTAAGCCCCTGTGTCCTCAGTGCCCCATCGAACCTCCGAGTACGAAGGATGTGGCCGAGGGCATCTGCAAGCTCCAGCCCTCGAACCCCATCTGTAAATTTTATCATCTCGAACCTCCAGAAACGTCGAAGGTGATCTGTCCCCCCGGCTTTCATGGGTCGTTGTCCACCACCTACAAAGATCAATGCTGCAAGGACAACCAGCCCGAGAGTGATGCGAACTGCTGTCCGAAGGAGCGCGTGGGGGATGGTCGCTGCTGCGTTGCGGGTGAAGTCGCTGACCAGGGACAGTGCAAGAAAGTCGACCCGGTCGACATCACGAAACTCTGTGCGCCGCCGGGACAGAAAGCCCCATCGGGCGAGTGTTGTTTCCCGCCCAAGGTTCCAGGGCTGTGGGGCTGTGAAGAGAAGAAAGATGAGCCAAAGTCAAAACCACTTCTGCTTGATACCTTCGTGGACCGATTCACGGTCCTGTTCAATCAGGATCAACCACGAGTGGGCCAATCGTTCGAGAGTTCGCTGGCTGCGGGGCGGGGCGAGCTCGATCAGGCGATCGACGCGCTGAAGAAAGATCTCTCGACCGGGGCGCAGTTGGTGGCCAACGCGTCGAAGGAAGGGGCGCCTGACTACAATTTAGACCTCACTGATCGCCGGCTGGCGGCGGTGCGGGCTGAGATGAAGGACGTGAATTGGAAAGTCCGTGACCCGCTGCCGCCCCTAGGCGGCGACCTGAGTGGGTGCCGTGGGTCGTGGGGCGCGTATAGTTGCGGCGAGAAGAACGCCGACCAAAAGACCATGCAAGCGAGCGATCGCAACGTCATCATTCGGCTCTTTCGCCCCACCGAGCTGCAACTCAACCCGTCGCCTCTGTCATGGCCGCCAAAGTGGGGAAAGTGAGAAGCGATATGGAGAAAACAGTAGGTGCGTCATTCCGGGCGAGCAAAGCGAGACCCGGAATCCAGAAGGCATCAATTGAATCATTTCTTCATCGGGCCATTGAGGAAATTAAGCCCGCAATGACTCACTCACACTCTCGGTCTTCTTCTGGATCAGCCACATGTAGTCCCGCCGATCGCGCGGCTTCCTTCAATTGACGATCCGCGACGACGAACACTAATTGGTCCTCGGCCTCAACAAAGCGACTTCGTAGCACCAACGCTGACGCAAGGTGGATAGCGTCAGCCCCACGTAACGCTTGCTGCTGCGCCACCTCCCGAGCTTGAGTCACCGCTTCGAAGCTCAAATGAATCTGAACGAAACGGGACCAGTCTTCATCAAGCTCTCGCACTTTCTGAGTCAACTGTTTACGGTTGATCTCCCGTGCTTTTGCCTTCCGCGCCAACGTCGCGGTCACTTCCACCACGCCCAAGGAAGCGCATGTAAGGGTTTCCCCGTCAGCAAACAGTTGCTGGACCCAATACGTGCCAGTTTCTTGGTAGTAACGCTTCACCCAGGCGCCGGCGTCAAGATAGTAGAAGATCATCGGCGATCGTGCTCCAAGAGCTTTGATGCTGGGCTTCCTTTCCCTTGTACCGGTGTGACCAGCCCAAAGGCGGCGGTGCTTTGTCGGGGGATGGAGAAGGCCGGGTCGTGGGCTAACCGGCTGAGTGTCTGTGAACTCTGCTTGCCTCGCCGCACTTGTTGAGTGAGCTTTAATACTTGGCGTGCTTCTTCCTCACTCAACATCTCAATCGTGTGGTGTAATGCTTCTTTCGCCGATTTCATCCAGACCTCCGTTCATTTATTACTTCATCGGGTCATCGGGCCATTGAGGAAACCAAGCCCGCAATGGTTTAATCTCTCAACTTCTCTGCCTGCATTAGCAGCAGTTCGCCTTTGAGGCGATAGAGTTCGGCCTCATACAGATGTCCTCTAGGTCTGTTTACCACCCCGGATGCTTCAGCTAGCGCGGTAAGCCCCTCCTCTATCTGGCCCCGTTTTTTATAGACTTCGGCTAGAATGGTCAGTATCAATACCAAGGCGTTCTCTGCCCCCTTGGCCCGCAGGGCAGCTATGCCCTGACATATCCGTACGATGCCTTCTTCTCTCTGTCCTTGCTCTGCCAGTATCCAGCCCTGCAGGGCCGTTCCCCATGCCAGCCAGTCTGTAGATCCCTGCTCGGTCGCCAGCGTTATTTCTGCCTCTACCCATTCTTGGGCTGCTCGTCCTTCTCCACGGTACTGATGGAGCATGCCCGCCCAGTGCAGGGCAGATAGCAGAGTATGAGGATGAGCCAGTTCTCTGGCGCGGGTGAGCGCCTCTTGATTCTTCGTAAGGGCTTGGTCTGGATAGCCGAGCAACCATAGAGAGATGGCCGCATAAGACTGGCAATTCGACACGTAATCCATCCACGCCCAGGGGTAGAGGGGTTGCTGAGGATCAGCGAGCGCCAGCGCTCGTTCAAACTGCGAATGGGCGAGCGGCAACTCTCCCAGCCAGAACCAGGTTTCTCCCAGCTCATCGTGGGCTACTAAACACAGGTCTGGAGCCTGGAGGCGTTGGGCTAGACTCAGACACTGCTCGGCAAGTTCCTGTGCCAACTGAAGCTTGCCTCTGATCAAATAAAACGCAAATAGTCCTGTCAGCACCGGGAAGAGCTGCGGCGTCTCTCCTATGCGCTGACAGAGTTCCCGTGCGCGGGTGTAGGCGCGTTCCACCTCCAGGGTCGTATAGCCTTTGGCTGTGATCACAACTGGACCAAGAGCGATCTGCAGGTTGAGTTCTTGCTCGTCGCGCTCACGGGTTTCGGGCAAGGTATTGAGCAGCTCTAAGGCAATGGTCAGATGCGTGACCGCTTCTTCATTGGCCGAGCGTTGCACGGCCTGTTGCCCGGCGAGATGGAGGTACTCAATCGCCTTCTCGGTGTTGTCGCTGCGCTGATAATGATGGGCCAGGTCAGTGTAGTGTTCTTCCAAGTTTTCTTTGTAGAGTAGTTCGATGGCTTGCCCCGTTTGTTCATGCAACGCTTTGCGCCGCTCGATGAGGACTGAACCGTAGGCCACGTCCTGCGTTAGCGCATGCTTGAAAATGTATTCCACTTCTGGGAAGGCCGGTTGTTCGTAAAGAAATTCTTTCCTTTGCAATGAAGTGAGCAAGCGATACAGTTCGTCTTCAGAAAACTGCACGACTTGTTTGGCAAGGCTCAGCGGAAACTCTCGCCCAATCACGGACAGGTATTGCAACAGGGCTTTCTCGTCTAGAGCGAGGCGGTCGATACGGGCAGCCAACACGGCCTGTACGGTGGTGGGAATGTGCAAGGTCTCGGCGGACGGGCGGTCGTGGAGGGCCGCCCCTGCCTCGGTTCGTACCAATACTCCTTGCTCAAATAACTCCTGCACGATCTCTTCCATGAAAAACGGCGTGCCTTGGGTTTTGTCGAGGATGAGTTGTTTCAGGTCGCGGAGGGGCGAGGCATGCCTCGCCCCTCCGGTCGTGCCCAACAACACATCCAGAAACTCCTTCGCTTCCGCTTGCCCCAACGGCGTTAATCGGAGTTGCGTGTAGTACGCCTTCTGGCCCCACTCATGGCGATATTCGGGACGATAGTTCGTGAGCAATAGCAGCTTGGAGCTGGCCACACTTTCGCTGAATATATCTAAGAAGCCCTGCGTCTCTCCATCAATCCAGTGCAGGTCTTCAAAGATCAAGACCAACGGTTGCTTGAGACTCTCGCGCAGGAATAATCTCTTGAGTGCGTCAAAGGTGCGACGGCGGCGAATCTGCGGGTCCATCTGCTGCAACGGCGAGGGCTGCTCCTCAATGCCGAGCAAAGCGAAGAGATAGGGCAGCGTCTCTTCCAGGTTGCGGTCGAGTCCCAAGACCTTGCCAATCACGCGCTCGTGCCGCTTGCGTTCATCGTCCGAAGCTTGGATATCGAAGTAGCTCTTGAGCAATTCGATCACCGGCAAGTACGGTGAGGCTTTCCCATGTGAGATGGAATCCGCTTCCAGCACTAGACAATCACTCAGCGAGAGCAACTTGAACTCGTAAAACAACCGTGACTTGCCCAAGCCAGGTTCACCCATCGCCCCCACGATTTGCCCATGCCCTTCTTTCACCTGGGCAAGGGCCTGCTGAAGCTGTTCCATTTCACGTTGACGGCCTACAAATCGTGTGAGTCCGCGCCGCGCCGCTACCTGCAGTCGTGTGCGTAATTGGCCGACACCAAGCACCTCGTAGATATTGAGCGAGTCCGCTACCCCTTTGATCTGCGTGGGCCCCAGCTCTTTGAAGGCGAAGTAGCCGTCGGTAAGCCGCTGCGTATAAGCCGAGACGACAATGGAGCCAGGGCTCGCCAACTGCTCCATACGAGCCGCGAGATTGGTGGAGTGCCCCACCGGGACATAATCAGCATGCAAGTCGTCTTTGCGGATGGAACGGAGCACGACTTCCCCGGTGTTGAGCCCCACACGCATTAAGAGTGGCGGATAGCCTTGCTGGCGCAGCGCGTCTGCATGGCGGCGCATCGTTTCTTGCATGCGCAGGGCGGCATAGAGCGCCCGTTGGGGATGATCTTCATGGGCGGGGGGCGCACCAAACAGCGCAAAGATGCCGTCGCCCAGGGCTTGGGCGACATAGCCTTCGTAGCTATGCACGGCGTCCATCATCAGTTGCAACGCCGGATCAATAATCTTCTGCGCCTCTTCGGGATCGAGCCCTTCAATGAGCGCCGTGGAGCCTTTGAGATCGGCAAACAGAGCGGTGATGGTTTTGCGCTCGCCTTCGGTGACAGTCACCGCACGGATGCGCTCGGCGAGATGGGGAGGGGTGTAACTGACGGGGGGCCGGAGCTCGGGGGGTGGGGATTGATTTTTCTGAACACTAGACTGCCGCGTCAAGGGCGCACCGCAATCACCGCAAAATTTGAAGCCTGGTGGATTTTCAAAGCCGCACTGTGGGCACTCGTTGCGGAGACTGCTGCCGCATTCTCCGCAGAACTTCATGTTGGCAGGGTTCTCGAATTCACACTGGCTGCACTTCATCGGCCTGTTCCTCCACAAGATGAGAGCCGCCTCAAGCTTGTGGATCGTAAGCAGCGCTGCGCAGTAGGGCGCCAGAGCGGACGCCGGTGCAGTGTTGACCTTCGAACGTCACCTGACCGTTGACGATGGTGTAATCAATGCCGACCGCACGTTGCACGAGGCGTCCCTCGCCGCCGGGCAGGTCGTGAATCATCTCGGGCTCCACCGGGTTAATGCGTAACTGATTAAGATCGTAGACAATCACGTCAGCAGCCATGCCTTCGCGCAGTACGCCGCGATCAAGGAGCCCAATAATCCAGGACGGAACGAACGATAACCGCCAGTGCGCTTCTTCGAGGGACATCAGCTTCCGGTCGCGAACCCAATTTGCCAAAAACTCGATGGGGTACTTCCCTAACGAGAAGAGCTTGGTGTGCGCCCCACCATCGGAGAGACCGATGACTGCATTGGGATGTTTCAACATCGTCGCCAACGCCTCTTGATCGCGATTGGCGAAATCGAGAATCTTGAAGCCGGTTTGCAACTCCTCGGAAAGGGAAAGATCCAGGAACTCGTCGATCGGGACGCGGCCCGAGGCCTCAGCCAGCTCGGCAACGGTTTTGCCGATCGCCGCTTGGTGCTCCGCGCGGGCGTGGGTGACGCTGATGTCGCGCCAGTCGCCGCCGAAGACACGGGTGCGCACGGTGCGAAAATCTTCGCTCAGCGCTGCACGCACTGCGGCATCCTTGAGCAGGTGAATCCGTTCGGGAATAGGCCGCGAGAGCACCTCTCGCCAGTTGGGCATATCGTCAAACTGATTCATCTCTTCCAGGGTGAAATAGAGATGAGTGGGGAAGCAGATCGTCATGCCGTACAGTTGTGCATCGCGGTTGAGTTCGTCCATCCAGCCCAATACCTTACGCCAATGATCCGGCTGAGACTGGAATTGCGCCAGCGCATTCCAAACGATGGGGCGTCCGGCTGCACGAGACAGCGCGGCGGTGAACTCAAAGTCGGGCCGTCGTTGCGAGCGCAGCGTGTACTCGATCGAGCCAAAACCGAACTCCCGCAGAACGCTGCACAGAGTGAGCAACTCTGTGTCATCCGCCTGATGGCTGGGCAGGGGGCTGCCATCATAGTCCGTGTCCGCGATATTGCGGTCGGTCGAGAAGCCAAACCCACCGGCGCGCATGCCGACGCGCAGCAAGTCAGTCATACGTGCGAGTTCGTCTGGAGTGGCGGTGCGCTCTTTTGCGGCCTCTAAGCCCATCACCCAAGTGCGCAGCGGCGAGTGCGGGATCAAGGAGCCTACGTTGATGCCCAAGCCGGCCCGTTCGAGGCTCGTCAGGTATTCACCAAAACTCACCCAGTCCCACCGCATGCCCTGCTGCATCGAGGCCAGGGGAATCGCTTCCACTCGGGACATAAGCAGCATGGCCCGTTCGCGGTCTTCAGGGCGGTAGGGGGCAAAACCAAAACCGCACATACCAATCATCACCGTGGTGACGCCGTTCCAGGCGGAGTTGGTGGCGTAAGGGTCCCAGTTGAGCTGCGCGTCGTAATGGGTATGCAGATCCACCACACCGGGGGCCACGATGCGATCGGTGGCGTCAATGACACGTCGCGCTGCGCCCTCGACGCGACCCAGCGCGACAATACGTCCATTCCTGATGCCGACATCGCCACGGTAGCGCGGCATCCGCGTGCCATCGACAATCGTGCCGCCACGAATGATGAGATCGAATTGCATAGCTTCTCCTTTAAGTTCACTTGAGGGAAACAAGCTCTTTCTTCTTTACATGAGTTACATCATGGCCGCGCCAAATTGCAGGGCCAGCGTCATATCGCCGGTGATTTTGATGACGCCGCTCATGAACGCTGCCTGGGGGTTGAGCTCTCCACGAGCCAACTTCTGCGCGTCCTCGGCTTTCATGGTGAGCACGGTCTGTGGCGTTGCCGGACGTTCGCCGTCGCCAAAATGAATGCAGAAGCTCTGTTCGCCACCCTCCGGGACATGGGTAAAGGTAAATTGCAGCAATCCTTTGAGGAGTTTCAAGCGATCGAGCCGTGACTTGGTCAATTCCCCTTGAGCGCCGCGCGCACTAGGACCAAAGAGTCCGGTGTCGGCTGTCAGCGAGACCGCCCAGTCAAAATAGGCGCGGGATTGATAGACGGTCATGACCGGCGGAAAGGCGGCCTCGGCGGTGACAGTCATTTCACCTCTGTTGACATTGAGATGCCAGACGCCGCCGTTGTCTCCTTCCACCACGATCCGCACCGACCCTTGGGCGTTGAGTCGGTCTTGGATCTGTTGCTCCAACGCCACAATCTGTCGCCGCAGATCATCGATGCGACGGCTAAACTGGGGCGCGACTTTTTCTTTGAAGAATACCTCGGGAGCGATGGGTTTCGCTGGCGAAGAAGATTCATTTGGCATTACTTATCCCTTTAAGCTTTTTGCAGCGCTTCTCGCATCACCGTGAGCGCGTGATCAATTTCATCAGAAGAGATGATCAACGGCGGCGCCAAGCGCACCACCGTGTCGCTGTGCAATGTCCACCCCAGGAGAACGCCTGCGGCAAAGCAGCGCTGCACGAAATTTTTCGTCGCTTCCGGGGAGTTGAATTCCATACCGATTAGCAATCCGCGTCCACGTACGGCGGTGAATCCACCCAGCCCGCACAGCCCGTTCAATTGTTGGATCAATTCATCTCCTTGAGTGTGGGCTCGTTGCGGCAAGTGCTCGTCGAGAATCACTTCCAGTGAAGCCAGTCCCGCTGCGCAACACACCGGATGGCCGCCAAAGGTGGTGACGTGCGCGAGCGGCGGGTCGTGGGAAAGAGTATCCATGATGTCTGGCGTACTCACAAAGGCGCCGAGCGGCATGCCGCCGCCCAGGGCTTTCGCCAGCACCATGATGTCAGGAACCACGCTCCAGTGCGCGCTTGCAAACAGGCGTCCGGTGCGGCCAAAGCCGGTGATGACTTCGTCAAAGATTAACAACGCGCCGACTTCGTCGCACTGTTGCCGGAGCCGCGCCAAGAAGCCGCTGTTGGGGATGCGCACGCCTCCTTCGCCTTGAATCGGTTCAACAATGACCGCTGCAACTGTATCGTCGATCGTGGCAACCACATTGAAATCGTCAAAAGGTAAAAACGTGACCGTTGGCACCAACGGCTCAAACGGCGTGCGGTAGGCCGGATTACCGCCGACTGAGAGGGCGCCAAACGTATCCCCATGAAAGCTGCCGAGGAAACTGACGAAACGGGAGCGGCCTGTGTATTTACGCGCGGTTTTCAAAGCGCCTTCGACCGCTTCCGCGCCGCTGTTGGTGAAATAGGTGACGGAGAGCGGATGCGGCGCGACTTCGGCCAGTTTCTCAGCCAAGCGCACTTGCGGCTCCTGAATGTGTTCGCCGTAGACCATCGTGTGGAGATAACGATCTACCTGTTCTTTCACCGCCTCAACCACCGCGGGATGCGCGTGTCCGAGGCTCGCCACGCCGATGCCGGAGATCAGATCCAGATATGCGCGTCCATCGGTGTCAACAATGTGGCAGCCCCGCGCCCGCGCGACTTCGATGCCCATCGGTGAAGAGGAGGTTTGGGCGACAAAGCGGAGAAAATCATCTCGGAGGACACTCATGGAAAAAGCATACGTGAGTACGCAACCCTCAGCAATTGTGGCCGCTGCTCAATCCGCGTTCCGCATTTTCTTCATGTTCCACCCACCTCGCCAAATCGGCGATTCGTGGTCGTCCACCATGCCGCCAACTCAAAGGCGGCGTTTGCAGCGCGCCGATGGGGCAGATGCGACTGGCGCCTGCCTGGGCGAGCACTTCTGCGACAACAGGGGCTCGCTCGGGGGTGAGCGCAACACCGACGGCTTCCAGGCGCGTACGCCACGGCGCGAGGATAGTATTGAGATGGTCGAGCGAGGGCAAAGGTTTGACGCGTATAGTGCGATAGAGCGACGAAGGAAGAAACGTTGGGTCCGCCTCGTAGATTACAGTCCAATCCGTACCGTTGGCGCTGGCATGCAGCGCGCCATCTTTTCCCGCCAACGTTTGCCATTCGGCTTCATTACGCACACGCCGAATGGCCATGCTTGCTTCTGTAGATACTCGTCCACGTGGTAACTTTGTTTGCCAAGCGGCTAGTTCCTCAGCTAACAGTGTGGCGAACTCTCGCGGGGAGACGGCGCCGCCTTCTTCCACGTACAACAACTGTGGCGACAGACAGCCTTGTTGATCGAACAGGGCGACATCGTAGGCTGCGCGATGAGCGAGGGACCGTGCGTCAGTCAAGGAACCTCTGTCGATGAGGCTGAAGCTGACTTTATGTCCATAGCCGATGAACTGACCGCGGACGCGCTGGCGGATAGCGCTAAGGCTGTCGTCACTGCCGGAAGCGACCACTACCTCGGCTTGAGAAAAAGCAAGATCTTCAAGACTCGTCGCTCCGCCTGGCCACGTCACCACAGCGAGGCACGCCCCGAGTTCCGGACTCACTTCAGTCAGGATGCACGCAAAGAGCGTCGGCAAAAAAGCGGAGGACGAAGAGGCTTTCGCCAGCACCGCCGATTTCATCAGAAGAGAAAAGATCACGCCATCGAGCCCCGCGCCGGGAAGGTTGCCCGCCAGGATATGTGTACTGAGTGAAGGACCATAGGCGCGGCGTTTCTTGCCATAACGTGAGACGAACGCGTCGAGGCAACGCCGATCGCCGAGTTCATCATCCAAGAGCGCCCCAAGTTTCTCGGCTCGATATTCCTGGAAAAGCAGAGGCAAGGTATGGCGGATCATTGTGGGTGAAAAACCTGTCTCTTCTGGCAAGCGGACCTCGGCTTCTTGCCGCGCCAGTGAATCGGGAGCAAGAAAGCAAGAGACAACTTTATCAATACTGGTCAGAATCGTCTCAACGGGAAGATGAACAAGGCATTGTTCACGCGCGGCGCGAAGGTGATCAATGATCTGTTGGAGTTCAGCGGTTGAAAGGGAAGGCACATCGCACCGTTTCATTGCGCCGACAAGAATTCATCGAGCGCCAGCGCGCACCCGCGCGCCTCGGCCCCGGGGACGCGTCCGATAATTTCAAAACCGTCACCAACAGTGCGGCCGAGATCATCCGTCTGAATGGCCATGACCGAGCCCGCGTTGGCTAAGTCGAAGTGTCGAAGAATACCGATCTGCCCCGGCGGCGCTTCGCGCAAAGTCTCTGGATCAACCACCATTGTCCGCGTCCATGCCGGGCCAATTTTGTAACGTGGCTCGCCGCTCCGACAAAAACGGTTGGAGAGAACATTGTCGTAAAACTGCGACGCCATTTCGGTCATGCCGTATTCGTTGACACAGTAATAGCCGGCAACCTTCAGATATTTCCAGCAGGACTGAAGAAAACCATTGCGCGAAATCATCCGTCCTTTGCCTTTGTTGCCGCCGGTATCCATGATGCGGCTGCCGCCGGGCAGGGCAAACTGTTGTCCCGTGGCTTCGCAACGGTCGAAAAACGCCACCAGCGCTGAGGTAATGGCGAGAATGCACACCGGCGTTCCCTCCCATTGCACCTGCGCGATGGCGTCAGTAAAAGCGTCAAGCTGAATACCGGCTGAGTCGATGAAGTAGGCGTTCCCTGCCGCGCCGTATGCCGCCATGACCCACTCGATCATCTGCGTGAGTGAAGAATCTGGGCGTGTTTCCGGCGTCGGAATCAGTGCGAGTACGGGCAAGCGACGATGATCCGGTAAGAGACACGCGGAGAAGTGAGCCAGAGCTGAAGTATGGTAGAGTTGGAGGTCTGGTACGAGATGCCGACCACGTTTCTCTTGGCCTCGGGTTGTGCCGCTGGTGCGAAAAATTTTCTCCGGCGGGCCACAGGTCAGATCAAGCTCTTTGAACGCGACAGTAGGCACGGCTGGAATGTCCTGCCAGCGTGTGACCGTTGCGGGCGTTCGATTCCGCGCCAGACAAAAGCGTTGATAGGGCGTATTGTGCGCGAACTGATAGGCAAAGACCTGCAACGCCAGATCGTCAAAGCTCTTGCCTCGTGGGTTACGAATAAAATCGAGCACCTGTGTTTTCATGGCGATACGTCGCCATCCTACGCAGCGCCGCGCGCGTCAGCAAGCTACTAGGCCACCGTGTTGGTTTCTCTACAACCGCAATGCTGCCAAATCCCCCCGCGCTGCGCGCGGCCCCCTTTTCCAAAAGGGGGCTTTTAGGTCCCCTCCTTTGGCAAAGGAGGGACAGGGAGGATTTCTCTAGTAATAGTCTGAAAGCCTTGGTTCCGGGGTTGGCCGGGTGGAGCGAATGGAGTACAGTCTCGGCACGACTATCTGCGCCTGCTTTGTAAGGAGGTCTTATGGCGGATATTCAAGCACTATATGACCAAGCGTATGATCTGCTGTGCGACGGTAATATCGACGAGGCGATTACGGCGTACCAAGCTATTCTCGATATTGATCCGAATTACGTGGAAGCGGTGCACGATCTTGCTCACGCGTATGTGGATGCTGGGCAGCTTGATGAAGCGATCACCACAGCGCAACGACTGACTGAACTAACGCCCGAAGATCCGATGAGCTTTACCGTGTTATCCCGTTTTTATCAGCAAAATAACATGGTGCCTGAGGCCGAAGCCGCCGCTGCTAAGGCGCGGATGCTCGATTGGAAACGACAGTTGCTCGAAAAGAAACAGGCGAAGGGGTAAGGCGTGAGGCGGAAGGCGAGAACACTCAAACTGTGAGCGAGACAACTAAAGGAGAGTGAAATCGTGCCCCACCTGCAATCCAATGGCGTCAATCTGTACTACGAAGAACACGGCAGCGGCGACCCCCTCCTGCTTATCATGGGGTTTACGGTCAGCTCGATTGGCTGGCATTGGAACACGCCAACGTTTGCGCAGGATTTTCGCACGATCGTGTTTGACAATCGCGGCGTGGGGCAGAGCGACAAACCAGACCTGCCGTATTCGATGCCGATGTTTGCCGATGATACCGCAGGGCTGCTCAACGGTCTTGGCATTGACCAGGCGCATGTCTTCGGCATCTCAATGGGCGGAATGATCGCGCAAGAATTCGCGTTGCGCTATCCGCAGCGGGTCAAGACGTTGACGCTGGGCTGCACTCATTGCGGCGGGACCAATGCCGTCCTGTCCAATGACCCGGACGTGCTGAACATGCTCAACAACATTGAATCGGTGGACGTACAACAGGCGGCGCTGGCGATGACCAAAGTGGCGGTCACGCCTTGGTTCATGCAGAAACACATGGACCAGCTCATCCAACTGAATCAGATGTCGTTGCAGCATCCCACACCGAAACACGGTATGGTGCGGCAGATGCAAGCGATTCAGGGGCACGACACTTACGAGCGCTTGCCTCAGTTGACCATGCCGACGCTTGTGGTGACCGGCAAAGAGGATGGTTTGGTTCCTCCAGAAAACTCGGTGACTTTGGCGCAGCGCATCCCCAACGCGGATCTGGTCCTGCTGTCCAACGCCAGTCACCTGTTCAACATGGAATTGCCCGAGTCCACTGCTGATATTGTCAAGGGGTTTATCCAACGGCGGCGGGAGTGGGCGTAGGGCATGTACTCACTTCAATCCCGCCTTCCGCAACGCGGCGATATGCCGCTCCAACAGCGCCGGGTCTTTGATTGGCGTTCGCTCTTTGTGAACCTCCAATGAAAACTTGGGATTGATGCGCAGCACTTCCGCCGCCTCGGCCCGGGCCTCGGCTTCTTTGCCTACCTCGCTGTAGACCGCAGCTAGGATCAGATGGGCTCCAAGAATGTTGGGATAGCGGGCAAGGTATTGCTTCAGCGGAGCAATGGCCTCTTCAGGTCTCCCAGCCAAGTAATAAGCTGTGCTTACGCTGTCTAGATATCCATCCGCAGCTTCAGGCTTCAAGCGCAGCGTCTGGGCAGCGGCTTCTAGGGCGTCCGCCGTCCTGCCCACCCGGCTCAACGCCTCAGCCAGAGTCGCATAGCCCATAGCGCCGTTGGGATCGAGGGCCACGGCCCGCTCCAGCTCCGCCTGGGCTTGCTCATACTGCTGTTGCCACAGATAGACAGTGCCCAAGGACACGGGACTCAAGGGGAAGGAGCTATTGAGGGCCAAGGTCCGTTGAGTTGCTTCAGTTGCCTGCGCCAGCGTCTGGGAATCCGCATTCTGTTGAACGGCCCATCGCTGCACGTAGCTGAGAGCCAGGAGGACGTGGGCATACAGAAAATTGGGGTTCCGGCTGGTGGCTTCCTTCAGCGTGGCGATCGCTTCGGCATACCGCCCGGTTCCGAGGTAGGCCCAGCCCAATTGGAATAAGTAAGAGGGCGGATAGCGGGGGTTAAGTCGCATCGCCTGCTCCATCATTTTGAGAGCGGCTTCTGGACGGCCCGCGGAGTTCAACACAAACGCTCGCATTGTGTAAAGGTCAGCATTGTTGGGATCGAGGGTAGTGGCCTGTTCACCCTCGGCTACCGCTTGATCGTACTGCTGCTTCAATACATAGACAAAGCTCAGCACTGAATGGGCTCTTGGCAGAGAGTCGTCCAGGACCAGAGCCTGTTGCGCCAGCGTTAACGCTCGCTCCAAGGTCTGCGGGTCTGTACTCCAGCGAGCAGACGACTCCCGCCAGTAGGTCCAACTCAGCCATGCGTACGCCTCGGCATACTGTGGGTCCAAAGCAACCGCTTTCTCCCACAGTTGCCGCGCCTGGGCATTGGTCTCTGGCGTGTAGCGAAAAAACGGCTCGATTCCGCGCAGCAAGGAATCATACGCCTCCAGGTTGTCGGTGGTTTTGCGTAGGATGTAGCCTCCCTCCTCCAACGTGAGCTGCAACTTCAACGTGGTCACGATCTTCTGCACGATCTCGTCTTGCAGCGCGAAAATATCCTTGAACGGACGATCGAAGCGTTCGGACCACAGATGTTCTCCTGTCGTCGCGTCGATTAATTGCACGGTGATGCGCACTTGGTTGTCAGCTTTGCGCACGCTGCCTTCCAGCACGTACCGCACGCCCATCTCGCGACTGACATCTTGTACTTTCACCGCTTTGCCTTTGTAGGTGAACGCCGAATTACGGGAGATAACAAATAGGCTTGATATTTTTGACAGGCTCGAAGTGATATCCTCGGTGATGCCGTCACTGAAATACTCTTGCTCGGGATCGTTGCTCATGTTGACAAAGGGCATGATAGCGATGGAAGGTTTATCTGGGAGAGGCAAAGCTTCTTGCGTGTTACGTGGTGCGTGTTGCGTAGGCAGAGTCGGCGAGAGAAAATAGCGCGAGGTGAGGAGAGAGGCGACAATGAGTAACAGGGCTGCTGCCAGTGCTCGGTAAGCGGGGCGCACGCGTCGTGAGAGCTTGAGGCGTTGCACTTGCAGACGCTGGCGCAGGCCTTGGGGTGGCTGGAGCAGGAGCAGGTAGATGCCGAACCGCTGGGCAATGTTCCTGAGTTTCGGTTTGCCCAAGGGTAGCACGGCGCCAAGAGAGAGCTTGTTCTCGATTTCTTCGTAGACCTTTTGTGAGATGCAGATCGTGTCGGGCTCCGCCAGCGCTTGCAGACGCGCGGCGATGTTGACGCCGTCGCCAAACACGTCGCCATTCTGTTGCACGATGTCGCCCAGATGAATGCCAATGCGGACGTGAATTTGCTCTGCCGATTCTTTCTCTACGTTGTATGCTTGGAACTGGGTCTGGATCTCCTGTGCGCACTGCACGGCGTTCACGACGGAGGGAAAGTCGAGCAAGAAGGCGTCGCCGATAGTCTTGATGACCACACCTTTCTGCGCACTTGCCGCTTGCTGGATGATCTGATTATGCAGCGCCAGCAGCCGTAACGTGCGGGCTTCGTCCGCGCCCATTTGGCGGCTGAAGCCCGCGATATCAGTGAACATGATCGCCGCCAATTTGCGGGTTTCGGTTTGGAGCGCTTCGGCCATTGATAGTACCCTTCTAGCTCGTCACCTTTGCGCAACAGTAACCACCGACCGTTGATACGCATAAACTCGGGCTACTTTCTCTAGGGGAATGTATCGAAACAGCTTTCCATTATCTTCAGGATGCTTGGCATCAGCGAGTGCAATAACCTCTCGCGGTGTATCTGCAACGAACAGTTCTTCTCCAGCAATACAGATACATTTACCTCGGTAGCGCCTGTATATCTCTGCGACATGTGCTTGCAACCAAGCTGAGTTGCGTTCAGCCTGTTCATCCTGTGCCCGCGCTTTAGCGAGTTCGTCAGGATCGGTGATTTCTTCCGTTACTACTGTTGGTGTGGACTGTTTTGTCATTTGCGAATCCCCTTACGCTGCTTGAGTCATCTTTCATCGGCGTCGGTCTGGAATCCACTCAAGGTCAGATAATCACGTAGAGCGTCTTTGGTGCTCGTGAAGGCCAGTTCCTCCCAAGGAATCTCTTCCAGCGCGAACGTACGCACTTCAAGCGCTTCGTCCATGGCTTGTAGTTCCCCGCCAACAATATCCACCATGTAGACAATGACAACAACCGGATAACCTGGGTACGAATAGACGTTGAGGAGCTGCTTCACTTCGACTTTGAGATTGACCTCTTCCCAAGTCTCACGAATAGCGGCGGCTTCGACCCGTTCGCCGCGATCGAGAAAACCGCCGGGGAACACCCACTTCCCATAGCTGGGTTCGATGCCGCGTTTCAGCAACACCACTTTGCCGTCCACAACCGGAATAGTGCAAGCCGCCACCTTAGGATCATCGTAAAAAATAAACGTACAGTCCTGGCACACTCGCCGATGCGGCTCGTGTGGTTTGAACTGCTGGAGCTGCAAGGCTCCGCCGCATTTCGGGCAATAGCGGAAGTGCGGGGCCGAGTGATGATCGTGATCCGTCTTGTGGTGATGGTGATGATCGTGAGCCATCGCGCACCGTCCTTTTCTGGAAGTATAAATTCTTTATCATGCGGCGAGATTGCGACCTAGAGGTGGAGGTTGGACGGCGCCAATGACCGCGTGGCAAGCATTAGGACTCGGGCTCGGCTTGGGACTCGGGGCAGGGATCACGCCCGGCCCGTTGTTGGGACTCATCATTCGCGAGACCTTACATGGCGGTTGGCGAGCCGGAGTGTTGGTGGCTTGCGCACCGCCATTAGCTGACCTCGTGGTGGTGGCCTTGTGTTTCCTCGTGCTTGTGCAAATGCCTGGGACTGTACTTCCACTCTTGGCGATCGGTGGAGGGCTCTACCTTCTTTTCTTGGCGTGGGAAACGTTGCGCACCGCACCCCCACCGCAGCCTGTCAGGGAGAAAGGGACATTCGCGCATCGCCGTAGCCTAGGCAAGGGACTGTTGGTCAATCTGCTGAATCCTCATCCTTACGTCTTTTGGCTGACCGTGGCTGGTCCTTTGGTGATGCAATGGCGTCAGCAACAGGCTTTTGGGGCGATCCTCACTTTTGTGAGCGGCTTCTATGGCTGTTTGGTGGGATCAAAACTCGTGCTCGCGTTGTTGGTGCACAGTGGGCGCACGCGGTTGCAGGGGCGCGGCTATCACATCGCCTTATGGGCGAGCGGCGTGTTCTTGCTCGTCTTTGCTCTCCTGCTGCTCTGGAGTGGAGTGCGACAGCTATAGCCTGGACAAACCACGCATCATCCTTTACATCGGGGCGTCATGGAACCGCACAGCCAGTTCATCGATATTGACGGAGTGAAGATTCACGTTGCGGATTGGGGTGGGGCCGGCCCGGACCTCCTCCTCATGCACGCCAACGGTTTTCTTGGACATTTATACCGTCTGCTGTTCGAGCAGTGGACGCGAAGTTACCATGTGCGCAGCCTGGATTGGCGAGGCCAGGGAGATAGCGACAAGCCGCCGTTGGAGCGTTGTCATTGGCCGGAAATGCTTCACGATGTAGACGAGGTCTGTGATAGGCTCGGCTTACAGAATTTTTATGGAGTTGGACATTCAGGGGGCGGAGTGATGTTAGCGCACTATGCCGCCACGCATCCGGGCCGTGTCAAACGGCTGGCGTTGATGGAGCCGGTGATCATGCCGCACGAGCCACCATTCCTTGAACAGTTGGCGACCAGCAATAGTCCTTTGGTTGAGCGCACGCTCCGTCGCCGCGCAGTGTGGGATAGCCGCCATCAGCTTTTCGCCGCTTATCTGGGGAAAGATGCGTTTGCTGGCTGGCGCGAAGAGGTGCTGTGGGACTACGTGAACCACGGTACGTATGCGCTGCCGGGCGGTCGCGTCGCTTTGAAATGCTCCCCGCAAGTCGAAGCGCAAATCTTTGCCACCACGAAAGATCTCGACGTGTTCTCGCAAATCCACGCCATCGATTGCCCCGTGCTTGTGCTACGGGGCGAACGAACTGATCCGCCATTGGCGCTGGCGGCGCAACGCATCGCGCAGGAGATTCCCCGAGGCTCGCTGGTCACTGTTTCGGGGACCAGTCACTTTTTAGCGATGGAAAAGCCGGAAGAGGTGGCGACGATTATTGGAGATTATTTTGCCGCGGAACAATAAACCAACATAACGCCGTAAATCCCGCGCTTACGAAAATCAGCGGGGTGAGCCCTACCTGATCATAGAGCCAACCGCCGAAGAACGTGGAGCCGGTGCGGCCCACATTCAAGCAGGACATAAGCAGGGCAAAGACTGTTCCCTCGGCGCGGGCGGGACACGAACGGGCGGCGAGGTCCAATATCGCCAGGTGCGTCACTTGGGAAAGAACGCCGAACAGAAAAAAGATGATGAGGGCGGAGGCGGCTCCGACGAGACCAAGAAAACTGAGCGTGGCCAGGACGCCGAGCGCCACGGCAATGAGCAGCATTTTGCGAAGGTTGACTTCTCGGCAGAAGACGAAAAAGAGCAGCGCCCCCACAATCCCAGCGGCGTTGCTGAGAGCGCCCAACGCGCCAATAAACATCTTAGAAAATCCCAAGACATCGATTTCGTAATACAATAACGGCGTGCCGAGCGACGGGCTGAAGTTCCACAAAAATAAAAATCCCGCCACGAGCCACAAAGACCGCGAGCGGGCCGCCTGCCACAGCGCCTCGCGAGTGTCGTGCAGGCTGCGGCGGCTCACCATGCTTTTCGGTTCGCGGACGAGTGTAAACGAAGCAACAAAAGTGACCAAGGGAAAAAACGCGGAGCAGAGAAAGACGATTTGTGGGGTCACGTGGGCTGAGAGATAGCCACCGGCAAGCTGCGCGAGTGTAAAAGCAAAACTGATGGACGCCCATTGAATTGCCTGAAAACTCCCGGTGAGCCCTAGTGGTTGTCCGACTTCCACCATGAGGGCGTCGGTCATGACATCGCAAAACGCCAGGGTCGCGGCGCACAGCGTCATGAAGGATAACGCCACTGCGTAGCTTGGTGGAACAGCGAAGAGCGTGAGCCAACTGCCTACACCCACCGCGCTCATGAGCAAGAGATAGCTTTTGCGTTGATAGCCAGCGAAGGGAAGGAAGTCGGACAAGAGGCCATAGGCTGGTTTGATGGTCCACCCGATGCCGATTACGGCAAAGAAGAACCCGGTCTGGGCTGCGGAGAGCCCCATCTGCTCTTTCAGAAGATATTGGACGGGTTGGTTGGCGAACCCAGAGGTGAGGTCAGTCACACCCTGAACAAAGTATGAGAACGCAAAGAACAGCGAGAAGCGCCGGACCTCCTTACGCCACGGGGCGCTTCCACCTCGCATCATATCAGTGCAGTTGCTTGTAGTCCGCTAACCGAGTGAGAATCTCTTGAGTCATGCGTTCGGTATTATCCGCCTTTGCAAACAACTTCTGCCAGATGGCGTCTTGGTGGGCTGCTTGCTGTCGCATTTGTTGCAAGGTGAGCCCAAAGCCCAAAGTGACCACCAGTACGTTAAAGGTGAACATGACGAAGGTCCAAAACGTGAAGTACGTTTCCATGCGCCTATCCTACCGTGAACAAGGGGCGACTGCACAGAGGCTTTGAAGCAACGGCGGAGATTACACTGAGGCGCTGGGCCTGGCTTTCATCGCCTCGTACCAGCGGCTGACATTCGTCCACGCTGGGTCGAGAGAGAATTGGCCGTGGTGAGCCGTTTCGAGGCCGATAAAAAGCATAATGTCGGCAATCGAGAATTGTCCGGCCAACCACTCGCGGCCCTGGAGCCCGTCGTTCACCAATGCCAGTCGAGCGACCAGCGTTTTGCGCGCATGATCCGACACTTCGCCTTTATTCAAGGCCATGCGGGACGCAGCCAGGTAGACGCCGATCTCACAGCGTCGGTCCCACATACGCACCAGCGCGCGCGTGACCGGGTCAGGGCCCAGCAGCGGCGGGGTCGGATAGAGTTCTTCGAGGTATTCCATGATCGCCAGGGATTCAGCGATGACCGTGCCATCGTCCAGCTCAAGAATCGGAACGCCAGCGAACGGGTTCTTGCGGAGAAACTCGGGAGTCCGCTGTTCTCCCGCACGCAGATTCAGTTCTTTGGTGGAAATCGTGAGCCCTTTCTCCGCCAGATAGATGCGAAGCTTACGGGGGTTCGGGGCGCGGGTCGTATCAAGATAGAGCAACATACGAGCCTCCTTTCTATGACGCGGCACTGAGAGCATATACAGTTCCGTATAGCCTGATCGCGGCAGAAACGCAAAGAGCAAAATGAGAAGGCAAAAGTCAAACATAAGAGGAAGAAAACGCGACTCAATCAATGTGAATGCGATAATGGACGCACTAACGTTGCGAATCGCAACGTAGCGAGAGGAGGATTGCTTTTTGATTTTTGACTTTCATATGTCCGGTTGACACAAGAAACGTGCAAATTAGAATGCCCGAACGACAAAGGGCAAAGGAGCAAGCCTGAACGTCAGGCAGGGGAATCTCATGGCGACGGAGGTGTTGATTACTTGTCCTTCTCAGAGAGATCGCACGGCAGTTGCGAGCCTCTCCGGCTACAATTTTCATCTGCTCGACGCGCCGCTGAATGCTCGCACCCCTTCGCCGGAACTTGATCTCCTGACCTATGTTGACCAGTGTCGCGACTATATTCGGACCCATCATATCGACGCCATCTACTATTCGCGGGATGTCGCGGATCTCGTGGCGGCGGCGCTGTGCGAAGAGTTTGGTTTTCCTGGGCCGAGTATCGAATCCGTTTTTCTTTGTATCCACAAATACTACTCGCGTCGGAGTGAGTCTGCCCCGATTCGTTGCGATTATCTTGACTTGCATGAAGCCGCTCCCACGGTTCTAGGGTATCCATGCTATATCAAACCGCCCTGGTTGAATCTCGGGATTCTCGGGTTCAAGCTTGATACACCGGATGATTTGCGGAACGCTTTGGCGGTTGCCCGGCGCGATTACGGCTTGTGGTCTCCGCTGTATTATCCGTTCTTTCGTCGCTATGTAGACGCGAAGAAATACCCGTTGGCGACGCACGACATTATGCTTGTGGAAGAGTTCATCGATGGACCCCAAGTCACAGTTGAAGGGTGGGTGTACCAGGGCGGGCCCCATATCTGGGCGATCACCGATACCAATACGTACCCAGGGACGCGTGTGATCGATAATTTTTCTCTCCCGTCACAACATCCGGCCCACATTCAACACTTACTCGCCAAGCACGCTAAGGAGGCGATTCGTAGCGTTGGCCTCGACAATGGATTTTTCAATATCGAATTTTGGTGTCACGAAGATTCCGTGACGCTCACCGAAATTAACGGGCGCGCCGCCACCTGTTTTTACAATCTCTACCGTCACTGTTTAGACGCGTGCATTTATGAGGCAGGGCTCCAACTCGCCTGCGGGCACGCTCCCGCCGTGCCCATTGGCGTCGCCAAGCGTGTAGGAGGACAATTTAACTTTATCACCTTCGCCAATGATCGCGCGGATCGTTTGCTCGATTTCGATCGCGCGCGGGCGATTCCAGGCATCACGCTCTATTTTTCTGAGTCCGATCATGTGAAGCAAATGAGTGAATTTGGCATCGTGCTCGCGCAACTCGATCTCTTTGGTGACAGTTACGAAGAGATTCACGCCGAGGCCGAACGATTACGTCACTTGTTATTAAAGCAACCTGAACAGTCTCCTTGGTATGGAAAATCCTGAGTCCTGAGTAGGGACACAGGAGAAGCAGCACTTGTTACTTGTTACTTATTCTTCATTACTTGTCACTCAGCACTGAATTATGTGTCGTTTCGTCGCCTATCTTGGTCAGCCTGTCACGTTGGAACAGGTGATTAGCAAACCCGACCACTCGCTTGTAGTACAGAGCTACAAGCCATTGGAGATGACTTCGGGCACGGTCAATGCCGATGGTTTCGGGGTCGGTTGGTACAACCCGGCGGTTGATCCGACGCCGTGTGTCTACACGAGCATTGCGCCGATTTGGAGTGATCGCAATCTTCCCAGCCTCAGTCGCCATGTTGCTTCGTCTTGTATTTTTGCCAACGTCCGCAGCGCCACGCCGGGCCTGGCCGTGGACCAGAGCAATTGCCAGCCGTTTGCGTATCAGCGGTTCATGTGCATGCATAACGGCTATATCGAGAATTTTCGTTTTACTCTTATGCGGCAGATTCGTGATCTGTTGCGGGATGAATACTACACCGCTATTGGCGGTTCGACCGATTCGGAACACCTCTTTGCGTTGTTCCTCAATTTTCTGCACGATCAAACAGTGACCCTGGAAACGATCGTTGGGGCGCTGCGCGCGACGATCGACCAAATGGCGAGGTGGGCGGCGACGCTGGATATCCGCGTAGCGCTCAACTTGGCCGTGACAAATGGAGAGTGCGTCGTCGCTTCTCGTTTCTCGAACAAAGGGCCCGCACCCTCATTGTATTACGCGAAGGACACGGGCATTTTTCCGCAGGCTGGAGTGATTGCTTCCGAACAGTTATGGGCAGGTGAGGCGTGGACTGCCGTACCGGAGAAGAGCATCCTTGCTTACGACGCGTCGCTGGAGTGGCGTTGTTATCAACTTGCATGTCAGGACGTCACATGAGCAAAATGCTGGAGATTCGTGCGGCGATGGTGGAAGCGCGGGACCGGACGCTTCAGCTTTTTGCTGATGTAGACGACGCGGACTTTTGCCGACAGGCGCATGCGGATTTTAGCCCGCTCGGTTGGCATTTCGGCCATATCGGCGTGACCGAAGCCTATTGGATTTTACAACAATGTAAAAAAGAACCAACCGTGTTCGCCGCGTATGACCGCTTCTTTACACCGACGGACAATCCCAAGCCGAATCGCATGAATTTACCGCCACGCGCGGAATTGACGGCGTATCTGCAGACCGTGCGGGAACGGGTGCTGGCGTTCTTGGAGGCGGTGGATGTGACAGCGACGCATCCATTGTTGAACGCAGGCAGGATTTTTCACATGCTGTTGCAGCATGAAGAACAACATAACGAAACGATTCTCTTGATTAAACAACTCCTGGCTGAGGAAAAATTCTCGGACGTGAAGGAGGTGCAAAGGACCACCTCCTACTCTCGGACTCAAGATGGTGAACAGCAACCTAAAGCGGAAATCGTTGTTCCCGGCGGTTCGTTTCTCATGGGGAGCAACGATGCGGCGATGACGCTGGATAACGAGCGTTCGCAACATGAAGTTTCCGTCAAGTCGTTTTTCATCGACCGCTTCCCGGTGACGAACCGCGAGTTTCTACAATTTATCGAAGCCAGAGGATATGAAGATCGACGCTGGTGGAGCACGGAAGGGTGGCGATGGCGCACGCAGCACGCACTCTCGTGTCCTTTATACTGGCGCGAGGCGGCTAATGGTTGGGGCGAGGTTGAACTCAAGGGGGTGCGTGCGCTTATCTATGATAGGCCCATCTGCTGTGTAAACTGGTACGAGGCTGAAGCGTATGCACGGTTCGTTGGGAAGCGGTTGCCGACCGAACCCGAATGGGAAAAAGCCGCGGTGTTGGGGCTCCTAGAAGCAACGGGCCAAGTGTGGGAATGGACTTCGACCTGGTTTGCTCCGTACCCCGGGTTTGTCGCGCATCCGTACGATGGGTATTCAACGCCGTATTTTGACAATTGTCACCGGGTCCTCAGGGGAGGTTCGTGGGCGACGCGACGGCACGTAAAAAGAGTCACGTTTCGCAATTGGTATCATCCCTGGGTGAGAGAGATTTTTGCGGGCGTCCGTTGTGCTCACGATGCGTGAGTGTGATTGGTAAGCCGTTATGTATGAGAATAGTTTTCTTGAGAGCCGCTTGCGGATTTTTGCGCCGGTCGAAATACGCTCGTTCTTCCGTGACGATGTCGCCGCTGGGTTGCGACGGGTGCAGAAGGCCATTCCACCGAAATACTTCTACGATCAGCAAGGATCGTTGCTGTTTGAAGAAATTTGTCAACAACCTGAATACTATCTGACGCGCACCGAGGCGGCGATTTTAGAAAGCTCGGCCTCGGAGATGATTGAAGCCGTGGGAGATTGCGCGATCGTTGAGTTGGGCAGTGGGAGTTCGGTCAAAACGCGCCTGCTGCTGGATGAGTGTCAACGACGCGGCTATCTGACCCAGTATGTTCCCATTGATATTAGCGCCTCGATGCTCGAAGCTACGGCGCGGAGCTTGACGACCGAGTATCCTCGTTTGCGCATCGAAGCGTTAGCGGCGGACTACCTGACGGGCTTGTCGGCTTTACCTCCCGCAGCGCGCCGCCTGGTGTTATTTCTCGGCAGCAATCTCGGCAATTTTTCGCTCGTTGAACAAGATCAACTATTTTCTTGTCTCGCGACGGCGCTTCATCAGGGCGATTTTCTTCTGATCGGATTGGATCTGCGCAAGCCGATCAACATTATTGAACCGGCGTACAATGACGCCGCCGGCGTGACCGCCGCTTTTAATTTGAATTTGCTGCAGCGCATGAACCGGGAACTACGAGCGAGCTTTGACATGGCAACCTTCTCTCATGTTGCGTTTTATAATCGCGAGCAGCATCAAATTGAGATGCACCTGCGGAGCGAGCGGGACCAACAAGTCATTGTTCGTGATCTCGATTTGCAAGCGACCTTTCAGCAGGGAGAAACGATTCACACAGAGATTTCGCGCAAATTTGACCTTGACGAAATCTCCACGCATCTTTCTCATTTTGGCTTTCAGAGAAAGCACTATTGGACGGATGCGCGCTCGTGGTTTGCGGTGTGCCTATTCCAGTTTATTCCGCAAAGCGAGGGGCAGTAGCCCAGAGTGAAGCCGACGCGAAAACCTACGATTGTCCTTTTCTCCGTGGGCGGCACCATCAGTATGACCAAAGAGCCGGGGAGCGGACGGAGTGTCCCGACGCTGACCGCAGCGGAGTTGCTGGCGCGCACGACTGCGACGGAGCGTGCTGACATTCGTTGCGTCGATGTGCCGCAGTCGCTGCGGACCATGCGTCAGCCTGCAGACTTGCTCGCTTTGGCGCGTTGCCTGCAACAGGAAATACAGGACGACGTGGATGGCGTGGTGGTGACGCAGGGAACCGACACGCTTGAAGAAGTTGTCTATTTCATTGACGAAATATTTCCCCCACGGATACCAATTGTTTTCACCGGCGCCATGCGCCCGGCTTGGGCAGCGGACTATGACGGTGATCGCAACTTGGAAAATGCCATTCATGTTGCGTCGAAAGTATCGGGAACCTACGGCGCTTTGGTGACGATGGACGGTACAATCTTTGAAGCGTGGAGCGTCTATAAGGCCGATACTGGAGCGCTCGACGCCTTCATGGCTCGTCGGGGCGCGCCGTCTGGACGAGTTACAAGTGAACGAGTCGAGCTGGGATGGCTTCCCTCTTTCCGTCAACGGTTTGGACAGCTTCCATCTTCGCTGCCAACTTCCGTGCCGATTCTCACGATGGGGATCGGTGATGATGCGGTGTTGCTCGATCGTCTGGCCTCATCAGCAATCGATGGAGTTGTGATTGCTGGGATGGGTGCGGGGAGCATCCCACCTAGAGCGATGGTTTGGATATTAGCATTGACAAAAACGAAAATTCCCGTCGTGCTCTGCTCCAGTGCTCCCAGCGGGCGGACTGCTGAAGAGCACTATTATCCTGGCGCGTACGATGAACTTCGCGCTGCCGGCGTCATCATTGAAAATCACTTGAACGCCCGTAAAACGCGGATACGGTTGCTATTGAGCCTGGGGCTCAACCTGCCATATCCGCCGTTTTGGGAGGAGAGTGTCCTTACCCAGTAAGGCGGGTGCATAGCAAAATCCTGGATTCCGGGTCGCGGCCTACGGCCTTGCCCGGAATGACGAACGAGGCAGAGCCGTCATTCCAGCGTAAGCTGGAATCCAGGGAGAGCTGGCAAGACTGTTACCAAGAAATTGTTATGCACCCCAGTAAGGCGTTCGTCTTGTCCAGCGACCAGCAAAAGAGTACAACAGCTCCGAGGACAGCCATGACATTTGACGAGGTGCTGAACCAAGTCCGAGAGCTGTTACAAAGCAAAGGTCGCTGGCTTACGGTGCGTTGAAGCGACGCTTTGAACTGGATGACTCGTATTTGGAAGACCTTAAAGCCGAACTGATCGACGCTGAACAAGTAGCCCACGATGAGGACGGGAAAGTCCTGGTCTGGACCGGTGAGGAGCCGGAGGAAGCACCGGAGAATCGGGGCACAGGAGAATCGGAGAAAAGACCGTCTTCCCCTTCTGACGCTAGACTCTCGACGCTAGACGCTGGACGTGATGCCGGCGAACGCCGCCAGCTCACTGTGATGTTCATCGACCTGGTAGGCTCCACGGCGCTCTCCACCCAGCTCGACCCGGAAGAGCTACGCGAAGTCATTCGGGTGTATCGGGAGACCTGCGCCTCCGCGATCTCCCGGTTCGGAGGGTATCTGGCGAAATATATCGGGGATGGGCTGTTGGTGTACTTCGGTTATCCCCAGGCGCACGAAGACGATGCCCAGCGCGCCGTGCGGACTGCTCTGGAAATCGTCGAGGCCATGCAGCACCTGTCCTTCCCGACCATCCAGCTCCCACGTCCCTTACAGGTGCGGATCGGCATTCACACGGGTCTCGTGGTGGCGGGGGAAATGGGCGTGGGCGACCAACCCGAACCCCTGGGCATCGTGGGCGAGACTCCCAACATTGCCGCCCGGCTGCAAGAACAAGCCGCGCCTAACAGTGTGGTTATCAGTCCGGCCACGTATCGGCTGGTGACCGGCTTGTTTGCTTGCCAGGACCTAGGACCCCAGCTGCTCAAGGGCCTCACTACCCCCCTCTCTGTGTATCAGATTATCGGTGAGAGCGGGGCAGAGAATCGCTTTGAGGCGGCGGTGCAAACAGGCTTGACGCCACTGGTGGGCCGCGCCGAAGAACTCGTTCTGCTGCGGCGACATTGGGAGCAGGCCAAGCAGGGGGAAGGACAAGTGGTGCTGCTCACTGGCGAGCCCGGCATTGGCAAATCTCGGCTGGTGCAGGAACTCACAGACCAACTGGCGCACGACGAGCCGACGCGCATTGCATTTCGCTGCTCACCTTATCGCCAAAACAGTGCGCTGTATCCGATCATTGAGCACGTACAGCGACTGCTGCAGTTTGCACGAGAGGATTCCCCTGCCATAAAGCTGGAGAAACTCCAACACACACTCAGTCACTACCGTTTCCCCCAGGCCGATACCGCGCCCCTATTGGCTGCCCTGTTGTCGCTTCCACATCCCGAAAACTACCCATCAATCACTGGGAGTCCACAAAAACAAAAAGAGAAGACGCAGGCCGCCTTAGTGGCCTGGCTGGTGGAGGAAGCGGAGCGGAATCCAGTCTACACTACGTGGGAAGACGTGCATTGGGCTGACCCCTCTACGCTGGAGGTGCTCAACCTGATCGTGGACCAAGCCCCGACCGCGCGGCTGTACGTGCTGCTGACCTTTCGCCCCGAGTTCATCCCACCCTGGGGCAACCGCTCACACCTCAGTCAGCTGACGCTGAGCCGGTTAGGGCGCAGCCAAGTCGAGGCCATGGTGGAGCGGGTCACGGGTGGCAAAGCCCTGCCCCCCGAGGTGGTGCAGCACATCGTGGCCAAGACCGATGGCGTGCCGCTGTTCGTGGAAGAACTGACCAAGACGGTCATGGAGTCGGGGTTACTCACCGCCGTGGACGACCACTATGAGGCAACCGGTCCACTGCCGCCGTTGGCGATTCCCTCCACCTTGCAGGACTCGCTGATGGCGCGGCTGGACCGTTTGTCCACGGCCCGAGAGCTCGCCCAACTGGGGGCGACCCTGGGGCGGGAGTTTAGCTATGAGCTGCTGCATGCAGTCTCCCCGCTCGACGAAGAGACATTACAGCACGGGCTGAAGCAGTTGGTGGAGGCGGAGCTGGTGTATCAGCGTGGGCTGGGGCCGCAGGCGACCTATCTCTTCAAGCATGCGCTGATTCAGGATACGGCCTATCAATCATTGCTCAAGAGCACGCGACAGCAATATCATCAACAAATCTCTCGTGTGTTAGAGGAGCAATTCCCAGAGACAAAAGAAACCCAGCCTGAGTTGCTAGCACATCATTACACCGAAGCCGGTCTTAAAGAACAGGCCATTCCCTATTGGCAGCAGGCGGGGCAGCAGGGCGTGGCGCGCTCGGCTTATGTAGAAGCCGTCGCTCACCTCCGTAGAGGGCTGGAGCTACTCAAAACCTTACCGGACATCCCTGAACGCATGCAACAGGAACTCACGCTGCAACTTGCCTTGGGCACGCCGTTGCAGGCCACCAAAGGATATGTGGCCCCGGAGGTGGAACACGTCTACGCCCGCGCGCGCGAGCTGTGCCAGCAGATGGGAGAAACCCCGCAACTCTTCCCGGTGCTGGGGGGACTGTGGGCATTTCATCAGATCCGGGGGAATTTCCCGATCGCGCGGGAGCTTGCGGAGCAGCTCCTCACCCTGGCGCAGACGATCCAAGACTCAACGCCCCTCCTACTGGCGCACTGGTTTCTGGGGGAAACCTTGCTGCGTACGGGAGAGTTTGTAGCCTGCCGCGAGCATGTGGAGCAGGGCATCGCCCTATATGACCCGCAGCAGCACGGTTCCCTCGCTGTCCAGAATGGCGGGGTTGACGCTGGAATGGGCTGCCGGGACATGGTGGCTATGAGCCTGTGGTCGCTGGGCTATCCAGACCAGGCGCTCCAGCGGATTCAGGAGGCGCTTACTCTAGGTCACGAGCTGTCTCACCCCTTTAGCCTGGGCCACACCCTTGTCTTTGCTGCCTCCCTCCATCTGTACCGCCGGGAGGAGCAGTTGGCGCAAGAGCGAGCCGAGGCGTTGATAGCGCTCGCCCGCGAGCACGAGTTTGCCTGGTGGTTGGCGGGAGGAATGAAGCTGCGCGGCTGGGCGCTCGCCGGGCAGGGACAGGCAGAAGAAGGGATGGCGCAACTGCGCCAGGGGCTGGCCGCCGGCCAGGCCACGGGGGCAGAGTTAGATAGGCCGTCAACTCTTGCCGCGTTAGCAGAAGCGCAGGGGAAGGTGGGACGAATCGAAGAAGGCTTAAAGACCTTGGATGAAGCCACAGCTATGATGCGCAAAAACGACAATCGCAGCCACGAGGCGGAGCTGTATCGATTAAAAGGCGAGCTGACGCTGCAACAAGAAAATCAAAAGGCAAAAGGCAAAGGGCAAAAGTCAAAAATCCCCAACACCCAAAACCCAGCACCTGACACCCAAGCGGAAGCTGAAGCCTGTTTTCAGAAGGCGATCGAGGTTGCTCGCAAGCAGCAAGCGAAGTCATGGGAGTTGCGAGCGGCGATGAGCCTTGCTCGTTTGTGGAGGCAGCAGGGCAAACCTCGCGAAGCTCACAGCCTGTTATTAGAGATCTACAATTGGTTCACCGAAGGGTTTGATACGAAAGATTTGCAAGAGGCGAAAGCTCTACTAAACGAGCTCTCATGATTCCCCCGTTCGACGATGCTGGCGACCTGCCGCCTGGACTGCATACCGCAACGTGGGTGGAGTTTCGTGCGCGTTTTTGTCGCTTCGTCCAATCGGACCGTCGGCTTCAGCTTTGCCAACGGCTGAAGCAACTGGTGAACGACGCCCGAGCCAGTGATATCGTGACGAGAATGCTTATCGGCGGTAGTATGGTCAGGGAAGTCGCGGAGCCGAACGATTTTGATTGCATCATCGTCCTCCGTGCTGAAACACAATACGAAACCCTGCGTCCTGACCAACTGCAGATAACAGACGCCCGGACTGCACGAGGCCGATACTTGGGCGACATTTTTATTGCCCGGGAAGGACAAAACACGCTCTCGCTGTATAGTGACTTCTTTTCGTGTAATCGTGATGGCAAAATTATCGGTATGATTGAGGTGACGCTATGATTGCTAACCATAAGCAGCTCGAAGTCACGCAAGAGCAACTCCAGCGTCTGGAACGTGCTCTTGCAGAGTTGCGTCGCTCGGCGAGCGAGGCCGAGTTTCGCAGTCAGGCCCCGCCCGTCATTGAACACATTCATCGACTGCGAGGGGAAATCGACGCTTATCTCGGCATCAGCGAGACGGAGTCTGTATCCTGAGGAGCTGCTCGCTCATACAATACCTTCCCTTCGCGCAGAGCAGGATAAATGATCGTGCCGACGAGATCCTTGTATCGTTCCACTTCCTCTGGAGTTACGACAATAATGTCCTTAGCGAGGCCAACGCCATGCAGCGCCAAGCGAATATCCAGTCGCTCCTTCCGTTTCGAGTCGGAGACGTTCTTGACTACCAAGAGGTCCACATCGCTGTCCGGTCCCGCCGTGCCCCGTGCATACGAGCCGAAGAGGATGATCTTCTCCGGGTGGCACTGCTCCACGATCCGCCGCACCATCTCTTGGATCTTTTCTTGTACCGAAGCGGTACTCTGGGGTGCAGTGTTATCCATTGTTCTCTCTCAGCTCAAGTCGTTAAGGATTATGGGACAAAACTCCCACAGCCCTGCCTAAAGTCGAGGCGTCATTGCGAGCGCAGCGAAGCAATCTTGGCCTAGGGATGTTTTCAACCCTTGCGAGATTGCTTCGTCGTCTCCAACTCCTCGCAATGACAGGCTTCTTGATTTTCGTTCATGGGTTTTGTCCCAAAGTCCTAAGAGAAGGGCACCTAGCGGAACGACCAAGCGCCTCTTTTCTCTTGGTTTTACTTCTTCGCCCATAAATCCGCGTAGCCGGGAATCTCGATGCTTTGCACCTCGGGGGTCATAAGTAGCGGCTCTTCGGTGTCGAGGTTAATCGCGACAAATTCCAGGCGAGCATCTTTCTTCCAGTTCTTGACGCTGTTTTCCCACACGCCGGGTTGCGGACCGTGGTGGAGTCCTTGCGGATTCAACGACAGCACGCCGTACGGCGTCGTGCCGCTGCGCCGGCTGAGCGTGAATTCACCGCTGTGGACAAAGAAGACTTCGTCGTAGTCGATGTTGCGATGATACCAGGGCACGCGTAACGCTTGCGGGTCACCTTCTAACGGGCGTGGCGCAAAGGTGCAAATGACGAAGCCGTCCGCTTCAAACGTGCCATGCGCGCTCGGCGGGAGGTGAATGCCTTCGCTCATGAGCGGGCGAAAATCTTTCACGTTGAGTTTGAACACCGATTGCGTGCCTTTCCACCCCACGACATCGAGCGGACAAAAGTCGTAGAACACCGAGGTATACTCGCCGCGACGGCGCACGCGCAGTTCCCATTCAGGCTTTTGCTCGGTGACCGGTGCAGGCTCCGGCGTTTCAATCACATCATAGTCAAACGGAGCGTAGTGTCCCACGCCGCCTCGTTCTGGAAAACGAATGGGAGTGCGTGATTGGATGATTAAGCTGAAATTATCGCGGGTCTCGGGCACGACTCGATAGTTCGTACCTTTAGGAATGACGAGATAATCGCCTTCCACATAGGACATCGGGCCAAAGTCGCTCTGCAACACGCCGCGCCCTTTATGAATAAAGTGGACTTCATCGCCATCGCCATTGCGGAGGCAGAATGGCATCGGCTCCGAGCGCCGCGAAATAAACAGAGCGACATCGTTGTTATACATCATTTTGGTGGGCTCGCCGCGCGGATCGGTGCGATCGCTGGGCGAGAGTTCATAGGACATGAACGCCCGCGGCTTGAGCGGTCCTTCGATACGTTTCCAGTCCGTGGGTGGGTGCGTGTGATAGAACTGGGTCACCGGGCCGAAAAAGCCCTGCCGCCCATGTTCCTCTTCGTAGAGACCTTCCGGAATGGCGACGTGCGCCTGCTTCGGGACTTTCCCTTTGGACATTTGGATCTTCATACGACCCTCCTTTGTCCCTCGCGGGACAGTCTAAAGTGCTGAGTGCTCAGTCCTGAGCGCCAAAAAACTTCTTCCTCAAAAACCATTCCTCGTGGCATTACTGGAATTTCGGTAAGACGTATTTCGCGAACCGATCGAGCGACGCCATAATTTTTGCGTGATCGAGCCCACCAAAATTCACCAGTAGGCTGACATTAGTCATGCCAGCAGCATGGGCTTGTTTGATGCGTTGGACACACTGAGCTGGATCGCCGAAAATTACCTTGTTGGGATACAAGTAGTCATAGTTGAAGCCTTTGAATGCTTCCGGCAACGCCTTGTACATTTTGTACTGGTCCGAATAGGCAGCTTCCTGATTGGCGGCGACGACGGATTGCACATAGCGGAGCATGGCTTCGCGCGGCTCCTCTTTGGCTTTCTCCGGGGTTTCACCGCAGTAAAAATGATAGACGCCCAAGACTTCGGGATCGGTGATGTGACCGTGCGCACGCCGGGTGTCACGGAAATAGTGAATTCTTCTGGCGAGGAACTCAGGATCCGGAGCCGCGTACGGGACGGTCATGAGGTGGTAGCCCATTTTGCCGGTCCACTCGAAGGATTCTTCCGTGAAGATGCAGGCGACATACATGGGCGGCAGCTTTTGCACGGGTTTGGGAACGACCCGCAGATTGTGCACCGAGCGAAATTTGCCTTCATAGGAAAACTGTTCTTCAGTCCACGCCTTGAGAATTAGATCATGGGCTTCTTCGAACAGCACGCGGCTGTCGCCCATGTCGCGCTGAAAGGCGTCGTATTCCATCTTCTGAAAACCGCGCCCGATGCCGAATTCCAAGCGTCCGCCCGAGAGGCAATCCAGCATGGCGTACTCTTCGGCGACACGAATCGGGTCCTGCAAGGGAATGAGGCAGATACCGGAGCCCAGGCGAATGTTCTTCGTGCGCTGCGCCACGGCTGAGGCCAGCACCGGCACTGAGGGAATATGGCCGCCATAATTGTGGAAGTGATGCTCGGCGAACCACACGGAATGAAATCCGAAGGCTTCGGCGCGATCGGTCTCCGCCAGCATATCTTGATAGAATTGAGCTTCACTCGTGTGAAACTGTGGAAAGAAACTAGGCAGGTGAAATAGGGAAAAACGCATGTGTGGGTCCTCTCTTCAGGCCGCGCGTCGCACGTCTCGGAGCGCGGTCAACAATTGATCGATCTGTTCATCCGTGCCAACGGTGATGCGTAGGCAATCGGCCAACTCCGGCGTTGAGAAATAGCGCACCAAAAACCCTCGGTCTTTGAGGGCGAGATAGACGGCCTCTTGCGCCATGCCCGCTTTACGCGCCAACACAAAATTGGTCTGTGAGTCATACACAAAGTAGCCAAGTTCTCGCAAACCGGCGCTGAGGCGGCTACGGGTGGCGCGAATCTTCTCGACATGCTGACGCATCCACTCATAGTCTTCCAGCGCCGCAACGGCGGCGACAATACTCAGCCGGTCAATATTATAGGAATCCTTGACCTTCATCAGCTCGTTGATCACGTCAGGGTGGCCGAACGCGAGGCCGATGCGCAGGCCCGCGAGCGAAAACGATTTTGAGAACGTGCGCAGCACCACGACGTGCGGGTACTGGTGCACCAGCGCCAGCGCGCTTTCCTCTGCGAAGTCGATATACGCCTCGTCAATGACCAAGACGCCACGTATGGTGCGCGCTAGCGTTTCCACCGCAGAGAAGGGATGCAACACGCCGGACGGTGCATTGGGGTGACAGAGGAACGTGAGTTTGGCGTCGACTTCGGCCAGCGCGGGCGGAAGAGTAAAGTCCGCTGAATACGGGACGCGGACGACTTGGCCAGCCTGCATCGCCACGAGAATATCATAGAGACTATAGGTTGGCGTGGGAAACGCCACCCGATCGCCAGGATCGACGAACGTGCGCATCAGCATGGTGAGCAGGTCATCCGAGCCGTTACCAACGAGGATGTTTTCTCGGCGAAAACCGTACGTCGTCGCGGCGACGTCACGCAGTCGATTAGCGACCGGGTCTGGATACAAGCGCAGATCTTCCCCTACGGCTTGCTGGAGGGCTGCAAGGACGCGTGGCGAAGGCGGATAGGGGTTCTCGTTCGAGTTCAACTTGAAGTAGCGCTTATCTTGCGGCTGTTCCCCTGGGGTGTATCCGTGCATCTGCGCGACCGCGGAACGGACAGCCGTAGTCCGAGAAAAGGGGTTGGCGTAGGTCGGCGGCGGTGCTGTCTGCATAGACCTTTCTGGGTGTGAGTTCATGCACATTTGACTTTCATAGGCGAGCCTTTGCTATGCTGCAAATAGGAGCAAAGGATGCCGAACAGATTGTTGCCTTCTATACTCTACTTCGCAAGAAGAGAGAAGCAGGTGGAAGATAGTTACCACATAGTTGACAGGAAGAAATCCCATTGCTACTCAACAAGGAGCCTCACTCTTTCGTGGCCTGAGCGCCAAAACGGCTAGACGATCGCGACAAAGCCACGGGAGAAAAGCCTAACAATAGGAGCAGGGGATGGAGGATCGATGCGTAACGAACGTGTACTGCTGTACCGGGTTATGAGTCTCGCACTGTTGATCCTTGTCTCGGTCGGGAGAGGGATCGGAAGCGCGGAAGAGGAGAAAGAGGCGGAAGAAGTCGAGACGGTGACCGGCAACCATTTCCCCTATCCGGTTAGCCTCCGCCCGCAAGTGGAGTTCTGGAAAAAAATCTTCACAACATATTCAAAGTTTCAGTCGGTTATCCACGACGCCGAGAGTATGAAGGTCTACAAAGTGCTGGATTTCCGGCCTTTGTTAGACGATGAAGGGCTGGATGAAGCGACGGTTTTGCAAATTAAACACGAGCAAACCAAACTCGAACTCGAACACGTACGCTCCCTCCTGCGCAAGCTGCATAGCTGCAGTCCAAACTGTGAAACACTTGGAGCCGAGGAGCAGAAAATCTGGAACTTGTATCGCACGAGCAACGATCCAGACAAGTTCTTGCGGGCGGCGGGCGAGGATCGCCTGCGCGGGCAGACCGGAATCAAGGAGAAGTTTGCTGAGGCGATCCGCGTGTCGCGCCGTTACCTCAAGGCGATGGAGACTATTTTTCGCCAAGAAGGCGTGCCGGTTGAGTTGACGCGTTTACCCTTTATTGAGTCAAGTTTCAACGTGCAAGCCTACTCGAAGGTGGGCGCCGCTGGCATTTGGCAATTTATGCCCGCTACGGGGAGGTCGTATAAGCTGCGGATCAATCACATGATCGACGAGCGGCGTGATCCGCTCATTGCCAGCGAAGCGGCTGCGAAACTGTTGAAAGCCAATTACGAGAGATTAGGCTCCTGGCCGTTGGCGATTACCGCCTATAATCATGGACCGGCCGGTGTGGCGACGGCGGTAAACACGGTCAACACCACCGATATTGCCGTTATCATCAAGCGCTACAAAGGCGAGCATTTCGGCTTCGCGTCCAGAAATTTCTATCCTGAATTCTTGGCGGCGACGCTTGTGGAGAAGAATTTTGAGGAGCACTTTGGTCCCCTGCGCACTGAGGCCCCGCTGGCGCACGAAGCCGTAACCGTCGGCGTCCCGGTGCCGTTGAAGACGGCAGCTCACTTTGCTGGGACCGAAGTGGAAGAGTTGATCTTGCTCAACCCCGCTTTGAGTGACGCCGTGCGCGCCAATCGCCTTCCCGTGCCGCATAACTACACTCTCCGGGTTCCTTCAGGAGCGCGTCCTGGGTTCTTAAAGGCCTATAGTCCTTGGCAGGTTGAGGAGCAGGCTCGGCTCGTAGCGTTTGAGCAAGCGAGAAAAGCGCGCCTTGCCGCACGCAAAAATCACAAAGGACACTTGGTGGCTTCGCGCACAAAGGGGAAAAGTTTCGGAAAACACGTCGTGGCGAGCGGTAAAAAAGTCCGCGGCTCGGTTCGCGTCGTGCGCTCTGATGGAAAGCTTCGCAAGCGGCGCGGGTGAGTGCAATGAGCTGGAAAAGTAAAGTGACGTTGCAACAAGGCGACATCACCGATGCGGATGTTGATGCCGTCGTCAATGCTGCAAACACAGACCTGCAACTTGGCGCGGGTGTCGCCGGCGCCATTCGTCGCCGAGGCGGCCCAACGATTCAGCAGGAGTGTGACGTGATCGGACCGGTTCCGCTTGGCGAAGCGGCAATCACCGGGGGCGGACAACTCAAAGCCCGCCATGTCATCCACGCCGCCAGCATGCACTTGGGCGGCATGACCAGTGAAGACAGCCTCCGCGTCGCTACGATCAATAGTCTGAAACGGGCCGAAGAAAAACAACTGATCTCATTGGCGTTCCCGGCGATCGGCACGGGGATTGCCGGGTTTTCCTTGGTGCGCTGCGCGCAGATCATGCTGGAAGAAGTTCGCACTCACCTGAGCAGACCCACCAGCCTTCAGCACGTTCGCTTTGTCCTTTTCGACGCCCCCGCTTTGCAAGTCTTTCAACAGACGTTGTCGGCCCTCCCTGAGTAGTGCACCCTGCGCGGCTTGCCAATTCTCCCGAGGGGTGATTTAACCTGCACAGGAGTGGCTGGCAGACTCCCAACTTCTTTTGTGGAGTGAGTTATGGCAGGAAAACTTGAAAACAGAGTAGCAATTGTCACGGCGGGTGGTTCCGGCATTGGCGCGGCCACGGCTCGCCGTTTCGTGCAAGAAGGCGCGTCGGTGGTGATTGCCGATATCAGCGGGCGACGCGCCGAGGAAGTCACCACGGGCCTTACGGTGAGTGGCGGAAAAGCCGTATGGCTCAAGATGGACGCGGCTGATCCGGAAGGAGTGCAAGCGGCAATCAAGTTGGCTCTCGACAATTACGGACGCCTCGACGTCATGTTCAACAATGCCGGCCAGGCTGATGCCGCATATCTCGAAGACACCACGCTGGAAAGTTGGAATCGCGTGATCGCTGTCACCTTGACGAGCACGTTTCTCGGTATGAAATACTGCCTGCCGATCATGCGGAAACAAGGGAAAGGTGTCATCGTCAACACAGCGTCCGTGTCCGGCACGGCCGGTGACTACGGCTTGTCATCGTATAACGCTGCTAAAGCTGGGGTGATTAACATCACGAAGGCGGCGGCGATTGAGAACGCCAAATTCAACATTCGCGTCAACTGTGTCTGTCCCGGCGCCATTAACACCCGCGTAGCGCAGCTTCTCGGCGGCGATCATGCCGATGAGTTCCGGCGGATTCAAGCAGCAATACACCCGTTAGGTCGTATGGGCGAGCCGGAAGAGATCGCCAACACGGTCCTGTTCCTCGCCTCCGACGAAGCCTCGTTCATCACCGGCGCGGCGATCATGGTGGACGGCGGCCTCACCGCGAAGACAGGGTTGCCGGATATGCTACAGTTGGGCAAATAGCGGAACTCATCGAAGCGATTCAAGACAACGTCGATCTTTTGGGCGTCTGTAACGGAGAGGCAATTCTTGGAGAGCGCATGAAATTCTCGGAGATTCTCAAACAAGCCAGTGAGCTTCTCCGGCAACGCGGGCGACTCTCGTATCGGACGCTCAGAATGGAGCTCAACCTTGAGGATGAGCAGCTTGATGTGCTCAAGGAGCAGCTCATCGATATTGAAGCGCTCGCAGTTGACCAAGACGGGAAGATGCTCGTTTGGGTCGGACAAAATAGTCTGGGGTCTAGTGTCCAGGGTCTAGTGTCGGAAGCATCAACGCCAATTGTGACCGGTCACACTCTAGACGCTAGACTGAGTGACCCTAGACAGCGACCCCCAATTGCCTACACGCCTGCTCACTTAGCCGAACGCATTCGCGCAGTGGTTGTCACTGACGGTGAACGCAAAACCATTACGGCGCTGTTTGCCGATCTCAAAGGCTCCACGACGTTGATTGAAGGACTTGATCCTGAAGAAGCCCAAGCCATTATTGATCCCGCCCTGCAACTCATGATGGACGCCGTGCATCAGTATGAGGGCTATGTCGCCCAAGCCTTGGGCGATGGCATCTTTGCTTTGTTCGGGGCCCCGCTGGCTCATGAGGACCATCCCCAGCGCGCTCTGTACGCCGCCCTGCGCATGCAAGAGGCGATGCGCCGTTATACCGACTCGCTGCGCCAGCAAGGCTACCCACCACTCTTGATGCGCGTGGGGCTCAACACCGGCGAAGTGGTGCTCCGGTCAATTCGTAAAGACGATTTGCATGCCGACTATGTCCCGGTGGGGCACTCCACCAATCTGGCGGCGCGCATGGAACAGTTGGCCACGCCTGGCGCGATTGTGGTCTCTGCCTACACACACAGACTGACCGACGGTTACTTTGCCTTCAAAGACCTGGGGCTCACGCAGATCAAAGGGGTAGCAGACTCGCTCAACATCTATGAAGTGCTCGGCGTGGGTCAATTACGCACGCGGCTGCAAGTCAGTGCGACCCGACGTGGATTGACCCGCTTTGTGGGACGGCAGAATGAGATGGAGCAGTTACACCGCGCCCTGGAGTACGCCAAGGCGGGGCACGGGCAAATCGTAGGAACAATGGGCGAACCGGGGCTGGGCAAATCGCGCTTGTTCTATGAATTCAAGCTGCTCTCGCTGAGTGACTGCTTGGTGCTGGAAGCGTACTCTGTCTCACACGGCAAAGCCTCAGCCTATCTACCAGTGATTGAACTGCTCAAGACGTATTTTCGGATTGAGCCGCAAGATGATGAACGGACCCGACGTGAGAAGGTCGGCGGTAAGGTGCTGATGCTTGATCGCAGTCTCGAAGACACGCTGCCGTATCTGTTTGCGTTGCTGAGTATAGAGGAACAACCCTCGCCCTTACAGCAGATGGACCCACAGATTCGCCGGCGTCGCACGCTTGATGCGCTCAAGAAGTTACTCTTGCGTGAGAGCCTCAACCAACTGCTCGTGCTAATCTTTGAAGACCTGCACTGGATCGATGGGGAGACGCAGGGCTTCTTGGATGCACTCAGTGAGAGTGTGGCCAGCGCACGTTTGCTGTTACTCACGAATTACCGTCCTGAGTATCGGCACGAATGGGGGCAGAAGACATATTACACGCAGTTGCAGCTCGCGCCGCTAGGCACGGCGGAGGCAGAAGAGTTTCTCGATGTGTTGCTGGGTACCACCGTAGGGGCGCAGCATGCTGCGCCCCTACAAGCCCTGAAACAACTCATCCTCGACAAGACCCAGGGCACGCCCTTCTTCATAGAAGAGATCGTGCAGGAGTTACGTGAGCAAGGCGTTCTCTCACGCGAGGCCGTGCTCCTCCCCACAGATTTGCATATTCCCACAACTGTACAAGCTGTGCTTGCTGCGCGCATTGATCGTCTGGCTCCAGACGAAAAGACATTACTCCAACAGCTCTCCGTCGTTGGGCGGCAATTCCCTGTGAGCCTGATCCGTCAGGTCATCACGCAACCGGAAACTGAGCTGTACCGGCTGCTAGCATCGTTACAGCGCAAGGAATTTCTCTATGAGCAGCCAGCCTTTCCGGAAGTGGAATACATTTTCAAGCATGCGCTGACACAGGACGTGGCGTACAACTCCGTGTTGCAAGAGCGACGCAAAGTCTTGCATGAACAGACGGGGCACGCGATTGAACAGCTCTACAAAGAAAACTTAGAAGAACACTACAATGACCTGGCGCATCATTATCAGCGCAGCGGCAACACCGAGAAAGCGATTGAATACCTCCATAAAGCGGGACAACAAGCGGTCAAACAGTCGGCCAATACCGACGCCGCTGCGCATTTCAACACTGCTTTAGCGCTTCTGAAAACCTTGCCGGAGACTGAGGCCCGCCAGCGTCAAGAACTTATCCTTCAGCTCGCGCTCGGTGCGGTCCTCATGACCGTTCTTGGACAATCAGCCCCAGAAACGGGAGAGGCTTTTCAACGTGCACAGAGCTTGAGCCTACATGCAGGCGATATTGCCCAGCGTTTCCTCGTCTTGGCTGGCTTGCGTCGATTTTATGGAGGGCTTGGTGAAGTCCACCTCGCTCGCGATGTCGCTCAGCAAATGCTCACCTTAGCTGAGCAATCGCAGGACTCAGCGTTTCTGCTCGAAGCAAATCAGTCACTCGCGAATGTCGCGTTTTGGTCTGGGGAGTTTCCCACTGCGCGCGGGTTCGCAGAGGGTGGACTTTTCTTCCACGATCCCCAACACCATCGTTTCCTCGCTTTGCAATCCGGTATAGACCCTGGGATCGGTTGTTATAATTTTGCTGCTATCACCATGTGGTTCCTTGGTTATCCCGACCAAGCATTGGAACGGAGCGCCCGAGCCCTCGCTTGGGGGCGAAAACTTGGACATCCGTACAGTCAAGCCTTCTCTCTGATCTTTGCGGCCTTTCTGCATTACCATCGTCGCGAAGGGCGCCAGGTGCAAGAACACGCCACCCCTCTCCTCGCGTTGGCAACCGAACATGGATTCGCCCTTCCAGAATTCTGGGGCACGATGTTCCAGGGCTGGGCGCTTACTGCGCAAAGGCAGTTTGAGGAAGGACTCTCCCTCTTGCGCTCTCTTGCCCAGAGGCAACTTCCTCCATTCCTAGGTCTGCTTCTTTTTGTTATGGGGGCAGATGCATTGAGAATAGCTGGCGAAGCAGAAGAAGGATTACACTTTTTGGAAAAAGGAGCTGCGGCGATAATTCATCAGCCATCTTGGGAGGCCGAACTCTATCGCCTCAAAGGCGAACTCCTGCTGATGCAGGCGGACAAATTGAGAGATTGAATTATTGGGTGATTGAATCATTGCCGACTTGCTTTCATCAATGGCCCGATGACCCGGTGAAAAATGGTACGGGAAGAGACAGTCCGAGCCGCGCGCGTCAGCAAGCGGCTGGAGAACCGCTCCCTCACGGTCGCGGCTCGGCTCTCAGCGAAGGGAAACTCCTACACTCGATAGTAAACTGCCCTAGGGGAGGATGATCACAGTGTGGAAGTCTTGCTTACTGGGATTGATAGTTGGTAGTTGGGGTCTAACTGCAATTGCGCGAGGAGCTGAACCATTGAGTCCCACAATCGAAAAAGCGTTGACCACCGAATCCTACATTTATGTCGCCACTCGCCGCGCCAATGGCGAGTGGAGCACGCCAGCGCCCATCTGGTTTTGTTACGAGGCCGGGGCCATTTACTTTACCACAGCGCCGGCAAGTCATAAGGCGCGACGCATTCATCGGGGCAGCCCCTTGCGCATTTGGGTCGGACGAAAAGACGGTCCCTTGGTCGAAGGCGAGGCGCAGGTGATTACGGACCCGGCCATCATCGAACGGATGTCCGCCGCCTATGGGCAGAAATACTGGATTGCGTGGCTCGGCTTCTTTCGTCCGCGTGTGGGTCGCGTGGCTTCCGGCAAAACACTTGCGGTGAAAGTGACGCCGACGCGCGTAGCAGAGCAGCCTTAAGCGTGCGAACGTTGTTGCTGTTCAAGCGGCGGAGCGTTCCCGCGCTTGCACTGTCGGGAATATCACTTCAAATCTCGCCCCTCCACTGCCAGCGCGGCCTACACTGATCTGCCCCTCATGCCGAGCAATGATGCCCTGCACGACGGCCAGTCCCAGACCGGGTCCTCCTCCATTACGGCTGCGGCTTTCTTCCACTCGGGCGAAGCGATTGAAAATTCGTTGGCGTTCATGCGGTGGAATGCCTGGTCCATCATCTTCGACAACGAGAATGACGTGGTTTTGTACGGTTTCCAGGCCGACGCGAATCTCTTCCTTGGCATAACGCGCTGCGTTGTCGAACAAATTACGCAAGACTTGACGAAGTTGACTGGCGTTCCCGCGCACCCGACCAGCGGAGACGCCCTCGGTGCGCACGCGGCGATTGCGAATCGTTTTTGCTTCTGTAAAGACGAGATCGTCTAAATCAAGGATGGCTTGCGCTCCAAGATACGATTCCTCATCTTGTTCGTCCATGTGAGCCAGTTCGAGCAGCTCATTGATAAGATGCTGCATGCGGATGCTTTCTTCGAGGACGTGCGACGCCACTGTCTCCCACGGCGTGAGTTCCGGGTGAGCCAGGGCGACTTCGAGCTGCGCACGCATCGAGGCGAGGGGGCTCTTTAGCTCGTGTGAAGCATCGGAAACAAATTGACGCTGGATCTTGGCCGCGCCTTCTAAGCGGTCGAGCATTTCGTTCATCGTCTTCGCTAAGCGTCCGAGTTCGTCTTGGACCGTCGGCTCAGGGACACGGCGGTCCAAGGTGGTATGCGCGATAGCGACGACTTCTCGGCGAATGGCTTCGACGGGTTTCAGCGATCGCCCCACGCTGATCCAAGAAACCAGGCCGACAATGCCGATCAAGAAGGGCAGCCCTATCGCAAGCCCCGTGCGCAACGTGCTGATGCGCTGATCGACATCGTTGAGAGCAGTAATCACAACCGCCGTAACGGGAGTGGCGCCGTCCGGGCGCAACATGCTCACTCCAGTCATCAGGCTCCGCTTCCCATACCAAGAGCGGGTCACGTCGCTTTTCGCCGTGCGCTGGGCAAAAATTTTCGCAGCGTGGATGAACGCTTCTCGTTGTTTCTCAAAACACGACTCTAACGTTTGATTGGTGAAATTAATCTGAATGAATGCCCGCGCGCCGGCCGTTTGCTGCATGAAGGCCGTACTAAACTCGCGAGGATTCACTCCTGCTTTCGTGAGGCAATCATCGAGCTCCACAAACTCCTCTTCGAATTCGCGCTGGGCGTCGAGTCCGTCTGGAAGCGGTGGAAATCGATTGGCCTTGAAGGTGGTCGTAGGGAGACGGGGCGCGCGCGAGGTTAAGGGGTCGCCTCGCCGTTCATCGAGCAACGCGCCCTCTTTGTCTAGCACTTGCACGGTCGTGCCCCCTTCGAGACCGGGCAAATTGACGAGAGGGAGCAACACAGGAAATCGAGCACTGTACACCGCGAGCAAGGCTTCTTGCACGGCGATTGAGGTGTCGCGTTCGCGAATTTTCCCAATGAGTTGCGACTCAAACACCCACAAAAAAGAAAGAGCCGCAATCACGAACGCCCCCGTCACCACACTGAGGGACGTGAGGGTCAGACGGACACGCAGACTCCGGAGCCAGGGGATGGAAATCCAGCGCATGTTAGCTCTCTTCTCGCAGCAGGCGATAGCCGGCGCCGCGCACGGTTTGGAGCACTCGATGCCGAAATGGTTCATCTATTTTTCGGCGCAGGTACCCCATGTACACTTCCACGATGTTCTCATCGCCTTCAAAATCAAACCCCCATACGTAATCAAGAATCTGCTGTTTCGAGAACACTGTGCCGGGCTGTCGCATCAAAAGTTCCAATACCGCAAACTCTCGCGAGGTGAGGCTGATGGCAACGCTGTCTCGCGTACACGTCCGCCGCACTGGATCGAGTTCCAGCTCGCCGACCCGAAGGACGGCTGGGCGAGGAATGCTGCCTCGTCGCACCAAGGCGCGTAGGCGCGCTACCAGGACAGGGTAGGAAAAGGGTTTAGCCAGAAAATCGTCGGCGCCGAGGTTGAGCGCGCGCGCTTCGTACTCCTCTCCATGTCGTGCGGTGAGCATGAGAATCGGCGTCCAAATATCTGCTTCGCGCAGTTTCGTGCACACTTCGTAACCATTGCGTCCGGGTAGCAAAACGTCCAACACGATGGCGTCGTAGATTCCCTCTTGCGCTTTGAAGAGGCCCTCCTCCCCGTCACTTGCACAGTCGGTACTGATGGCTTCAGCTTGGAGTCCGGCCCGTATCGCGTCAGCGAGCCGGAGTTCGTCTTCAACTAATAACACCCGCATCCTTGTCCTCCTGAATAAGCAAGGTAGATGCATGGATGCAGCAAACATCCTCTTTACCCAGGACGTCACATTGCAGCGTCCTGACAATGACTTCACTGGGACTTAGCCAGATTCTACCGAGCTGGTCAAGGGATGGTAAGAAAAGAAAATGAGGTAAAAGCCCTCTTGCATAAATCCGTTAAGGATCAGCGGATAACACAAAAGTGAAACGCCAACACTGATCTCCTCCGGAAGAGGCGCCCAAAAGGGGGGGAATTTGCTGAGAAGTTTCTCAGGAAGCTTCAGGCTGTTCTCAGGTGTGGTGTGGTACGATGCCTCTGCTGTTTGAGAAAAAATTTTGTGTAGAGGGGTAGAAGTGAAATGCGAGTGGTGATGGCACGAACACAAACCGCAGTTGAAGAAGCATTTTCTTATGAAAAATATCAACGATCGGAGTGGGCTGAGCACCAAAGCAACGCGATGAAGCCGTTGCTTGTAGAGCAGGCGTGGGGAGGAGATGCGCAGGAAAGCCTGCGTTGGAACAGTGAATATCGATTAATGCTGGCTGTGTTGCAAGACGCTGTGCTGTGCTGGTTTCGGTATTGTCAGCCGCGCAGCGCGCAAGAACGACGGATGTTTCAGGAGATTCAATCGTGGTTTTGGGATGACGCTCAGGATTGGCTGTACGCCTTTGAAAATATTTGTGAACACCTGGACCTTGAGGCGGGCGCGATACGTCGAGGGCTCCAACAGGGGCTTCCCTCGTCGTCTGAGCAACCGAAGTCAACTTTACAAATCCGGCGCGTGCGTCGCCATAAAAAAATCCGTTCCCTTGATGACTTTGAGGACTAAACCAAACAATAAAAGAGCAGAACATCAGGATTGTCACCCTGAATGAAGTGAAGGGTCTCGCAGTGAGATTTTCGCTTCGCTCAGAATGACCGTCCTGAAGGGCGCCATTGTACATGAGGATTTCACGTCCAGGCTCCGCCTGGGCGTCTCAGGTGATCGTGGAGGTAGCGGCCCCAGGCAGAGCCTGGGCCCAAGGTCGTCCACTCGACTGTTATGGCTTGTGAAACTGCGGCAACACTTTCTCGCCGAACAAACGAATGCAATCTGGCACGCGTTGTGGGTCCGGTCCGGTGGGCAGACGGAATCGCATGATGACATAGTCCACGTCGTACTCTTTTTCATACAGGGCTAACTGGTCGATACACTCCTGCGGCGAGCCGGCTACGGCGTGACGAAAACAATTCGACACGGTAAAGTCTGCTGCGGAGCGAAAATCCGGGTGATGGGTGAGGATGCCATAGCGAAAGTAGAAGAGATTCTCCTGAACGTAAATGTCGCCGAAGACTTGTTCCGCTTCTGCTCGTGTGGGAGCAACCCAGCCGTCGCGCATCAACACAACGAGTGAGCGACGACCTGCTTTCGCTGCTGCCTCGCGGTAGCGCGCCACCTGGCTCTTCCACGTTTCTTTTTGCAAGGGAAATGGATCGCTGCACCACGCATCACCGCTGCGCCCGGCCCGCTGAATGGTGTAAGGAAACATCCCGCCCAGCCATAGCTCCGGGTACGGCTGCTGCACCGGCTTGGGGGTCAGTCGTACATTGTCATAGTTGAAAACCCGACCATGGAACGAAAACGTTTCCTGGGTCCAGGCAAGTTTCATGACCTCCAGCCCTTCCTCAAACCGTTGCCGTCCGCCTTTCATGGGGATGGCGAACGCGTTGTGATAGTCGGGGTGATAGCCAGAGGCGAGGCCACAGATCAACCGACCTTTCGACATGAGGTCGATCATCGCCATCTGTTCGGCAATATGGACGGGATCATACAGCGGCAAGATGAGGATATAGGTGCCAAGCCGAATGCGCGTGGTGCGTGTCGCCAAGCCGGCCAGGAGCAAGAGCGGTGAGGGAAACAGGCACTCTGTGCGCGTGTGACGTTCCGGCACAACGAGTGAGTCAAACCCCGCCTGTTCCGCCGCTTCGGCCTCACGCCAGAGATGATCAATGAAGCCCATGACTTGCCCACTTGAAGGCATAGGCATGTTGTACGGGCCGCCATGCGTGTCTAATAAATAACCGATCTTCATATCTCTATCTGCACCGTGGCAACACCTGTTTGCCAAACAGTTCGATACACTTCATCGTTTCCGCATGACTCGGCCCGGTGGGATGCCGCAGCGAAAAAATCATATACTGGCAATCAATCTCGCGTTCGTAGCGTTTGACATCCTCAACAACATCTTCAGGCGTTCCACAGAGTAGGCGCTGCGGCGCGACCCGCTCGAACGTCCACTCGGCGTCGGATTTGACTTCTTTGACCCAGGGCTCCCACTGGGAGTTGAAACGACCGGAAGAAAAGAATCCGAGGTTGAGATAAAAGAGATGATACGCCTGAATATGCGGCCACCAGACACGCTCCACTTCAGCGCGACTTTCCCCAACCCAGGCGTCTCGCAGAATGGCGATTTCGACTCGAGCATTGCCATGACGGGCGGCTGCGGCTTTGTAGATATCGCTCCAGGCTTTCATGACGTCAAAGTTGTGAAGCGGATCGCTGATCCACCCGTCGGCAATTCTTCCAGCCCGCTTCAGCGTGATTTCCGACATCGCGCCAATCCAAATGGGCGAGCGCGGTTGCCGTACTGGTCGAGGAGTAATTGTCACATCGGTAAACTGGAAATGCTTCCCTTGGAACGAGAACGGCTGGCCGGTCCACGCTTGCTTTAAAATCTCCACTGATTCCGTGAAACGCGAAGCCGCATCGGACAGCGGAATCTGAAACGCGTCAAACTCTTTCTGGACGAGGCCCAAGCCCGCCCCGAGAATAAAGCGACCTTTAGAGAGGTTGTCGATCACCGCAATTTGTTCGGCCACATGCAAAGGATGAAACAGCGGTAACTGCATGATGCTGGTGCCGATCTCCGCCTTCTTAGTATGGGCTGCGAGGGTGGCGGCGAACGTGAGCGGCGCCGGCATATAGCCGTCGGGCATCTGATGATGTTCGGGCACGAAGAACGCCTCGAACCCCAGCTCTTCCGCGAATTGCGCCTGCTCGAACACTTCGTCGTAGAGGCGTGCAATGTGTTCACCGCTAGGCGGATCTTGAAGATGAAACAAGAGTCCGAATTTCATGCACGCCCTCGTTCCTCCCAGTACCGTTTGACCACGTATAGCCCATCGGGTGTGAACAGTTCCGTCTCTGTGCGTTGAAAAATTTCTTCCACCGTCATGAGCGACACGCTTTCTACCTCTTCTTCTTGGAGCGTCAGCGGTCCGTCGTAAATGCAGGAATAGGCTCCGCCCCAAACCCGTGTGCGCTGGTCCGCGAAGTAGAAATCGAACAGCCAACTGAGCGGAACGTTGCGAATACCCATCTCTTCCTCTAATTCGCGGAGGGCGCTTTGCTCATAACTTTCATCGGCCAGCACTACGCCGCCGGTCGCGGGATCATAATAACCGGGAAATACATCCTTGCTCATGGTGCGCTTTTGCACATAAAGTTCGCCGCGAGTGTTGAAGACCAGGATGTACGTGCTGCGATGCGGCAGGCTTTTGGCCCGCATTTCCCGACGGGGCGCGGCGCCGACAACGGTGTTTCGTGCATCAACAATGGCGACAATTTCGTCTGCTGCGCCCATACCATTCCTCTATAAGACAGGTCGCTCCGACCGCACGGAACGATACTGACGCCATGCTACCCTGTCAATGTCGGGGCGAGGACCTCCTCTTGACTCCAGGCTCTAGACCCTAGACGTTAAACCCTTATGTGGTCCGTGCTCGCCATTTTCGCTAAAGCGCCGATCGTCGGACAGGTGAAGACGCGCCTGTGTCCGCCGCTCTCCTTGGATGAGGCGACGGAGCTGTATCGATGCTTCTTGTTTGATTCAGTCGTGCGGGCATGCGCTCTTGCTGACGTTCACCTATGCCTCGCTTTTACGCCCAGTGACAGCGCGCCGCTTTTTCGCGAGCTGCTGCCGTTTCCTTTGCACTACCTTCCCCAACGGGGTGCTTCGTTGGGCGAACGAGAAGCCAATGTTTTTATTGATCTCTTGTCCGTTGGATATGAGAACGTGGTGATTGTCGGCAGCGATATTCCTACATTGCCGCTGCCGCATTTGCAGGAGGCGTTTACATTACTCACTGATCCTCAGCACGACGTAGTGATCGGACCGAGCGAGGATGGTGGTTATTATTTACTCGGCGCGCGGCAGCTTCATCCCGCGCTTTTTGAGCATATCAATTGGAGCACGCCTACGGTATTAGCTGAGACTTTGGCGCAGGCGCACCGATCGGGGCTCACCGTTGTACAGGTTCCAGCATGGTACGATGTTGACGAGAAAGAAGATTTACAGAAGCTGATTCTTGAATTGACTCCGCCCGAGAAGGCAGCCCGCGCCCCACAGACGCGGGCTATGTTGGAGCGGCTGGGATTGCTCCCTTAGTAATCTGTTAGTGTAAATTTGATGAAGAGACAGCAGCTACGTCACTCCCGCGCAAGCGGGAACCCAGGAGGCTCAACCTGAAGCTGTTGCTTGAAGTTCCTGGATGCCAGCCGTAGCCTATCCTGAGCGTCCTTCGACTTCGCTGCGCTACGCTCAGGATGAGCGGAAGCGAAGGACTGGCATGACGTCACAAACCCATCGAAGTCATCTGGGCAGACTACCCTACAACGCAGCCACCCGAGGCTCCATGCAATTCGCCAATTCTCGTTTCAAGCGAGAAAAAGCGCTCACGCCTTCTTTGACAACGGCAGAGGCGACTTGCAGCGCTTTGACACCGCTTTGCAAAAGAGCCGCTGCATCTGCCCCGGTCGACACGCCGCCGACGCCAATAATGTCGAGCGCACCTTTCGTGGCGTTGAGCATCGTTTGCACTTGCGATGGGGCTCCATCTATCGAAGTATTGTGACACACCGCCACTGGAATGGCGGCATCTATGAGAACCCTTGCTACCTCAGTGAGAGGAAGTGGGACATTGCTGGGAAACTTGATCGCCAGCGGAACAGTAACAGCTTGACGAACGGTGGACACGACTTCATACAAACGTGTTGTCGAGGCAAAGGGCGCGACGTGTTGATGCACATGCGGTTCGTTGAGATTGACTTCGATCAGATCTGCGCCCGCTGCGGCTAAGGAGCGCGCCACAAGAACAAACTCTTCTATTGTAAGCCCCGCGACGCTAGTAATGACTGGTTTTCCGGCGCGCTGGAGTTCCGGCAACAACTTGACGTAGTAGTCTTTGCCGGGATTCTCGATGCCGCACGACGCACCTGGGTCCAGAAACGACTCCGGCGTGATGGATTTGGTGACGACGGCGCCTGCATCCGAATATGCCAACGCGAGCAGTTGATCTCGGCTGGTGGACAGCGCGCCCGCTGCATTCATGAGACAAAACGGAAACGAAACTCCAGCGACGGTAGGGGCTGTGTTGAGCATGGCTTAATCCTTGTCTTTCCATTTGAGGCCTTTGTCGAAGAAGACAATGAGAGCGAGGATGAAGGCTATGACTAAAAGGCCAATAAAGACCATATCCAGAGAATTCATGACTTGATCTCTTACTCTTTCGTCCGCAGCACTCGCACGGTAATACCTTATCCCACGCTCATGGTCTCCGCCAACTGTGGCGCCTTACCGCCTTCCGGACCTAAGAGCGCCGCTGCAACTTTATCATCGTGCGAAAATGACACCCACAAATTTTTCGCGCGGGCTTCGGCAAAGAAGCGTTTCTTGGCGGCAATGGTACCAAGCGGATTGGTATCGTACGCGGCATTCCAGGCCAGACGGATGTGCGAAGTAGTTGGCACGATGTCCGCCAGATGGATGAGCCCCGATCCACCCGCTTCGACAATTACGCACTGATGAAAGTCGGTGTGACCTGCGGAGATCGCCGTGCGAATCTGCGGAGTGATGGTCGAGTCTCCTTCGAGTAGTGTGACATTTTCAAGCACCTTGAGACATTCCGGTGCGTGGCGATATGCCGCCGCTAGCCGCTCGTCCGTGGGGGACAGGGCCATGTCCCACTCTGCTTTCTGGATGTAAAACCGCGTCCTAGTGAAAATGGGGCGCAGTCCGCCGCTCGGAGATTTATCCAGCACTCCGCCGACGTGATCGAAATGCAAATGCGAGAGGATGACATGGGTGACGTCTTCTGGAGCGAGCCCCAGCGTACGCAGCCCGTTCGTCAAACGATCGGCAGGCTCAGGATCGTAAATTTGCCGCTCTCGATCGCTCAGGCGATTGCCGATGCCGGTGTCAACCAGAATCACTTCACTGCCGGTCAGAATCAACGGGCACGTGAGGCTCATCTTGATGCGATGACGTGCGTTGGCGGGCTTCTCGCGTTCCCATAACTCCCGGGGGACAATGCCGAACTGCGCGCCTCCATCATCCCACCAGAAGCCAGCATTTAAGAAATGAATAGTAATGTTTCCAGTTTGTAACATGTTCGCGACTATAGCGGACTAGAAAGAGCAAATGTAGGGTGCGCTTGCGCACCAAAACCTCTTCTCCTTGTACGACAGGAGCAAAACGCATACATAAAGGCGAGAGGAACTCCTTGTTCAGAGAGAAAATCGCCTATCCGAAGGAATGACTGCGCATGAAGTTCTCTGAAGTGGTGACGCAAGCAATAGCCTGGCTCCAGCGCGAGGGACGTGTGTCCTATCGAGCGCTGAAGCGCGAGTTCGATTTGGAGGATGACTTTCTTGAAGATCTCAAAGAGGAATTGATCACGGTCAAAGAGGTGGCGGCTGACAAAGACGGGAAGATGCTCGTTTGGGCCGGACAAAACAGTCTAGAGTCTAGTGTCCAGGGTCTAGAGTCTGGTTTCCAGAAAAATCAAAAATCAAAAGGCAAAGGGCAAAAGGCAAAAGTTAAAAAGAAAAACCAGTCCCTAATCCCTAACCCCCAACCCCCAGTTTCTTATACGCCGTCTCATCTCGCCGAACGTATTCGCGCGGAACAAGCGGGGCTGGAGGCGCGGGGCGCGACCGGCGGTGAACGCAAGACCATAACCGCGCTATTTGCTGATCTCAAAGGCTCGACGGCATTAATTGAAGACTTGGACCCCGAGGAAGCGCAGCGGGTGATTGATCCTGCGCTGCAACTGATGATGGACGCCGTGCATCAGTATGAAGGCTACGTCGCTAAGACCCTGGGCGATGGCATCTTGGCCTTGTTCGGGGCGCCGATTGCGCACGAAGATCATTCCCATCGAGCGTTGTACGCGGCGCTGCGCATGCAAGAGGAAATGCGCCGCTACAGCGATACCCTGCGTGGAAAAGGCTATCCGCCACTGCTGATGCGGGTGGGGCTCAACACCGGTGAAGTGGTGGTGCGGTCGATTCGCAAAGACGACTTGCACACGGACTATGATCCGATTGGGCATTCGACGCACGTGGCGTCGCGGATGGAGCAGTTAGCCACGCCCGGGGCCATCGTGGTCTCGGCGCACACGCAGAAACTGACCGACGGCTACTTCGCCTTCAAAGACTTGGGGCCGACGCAGATCAAAGGAATCGCAGAGCTGCTGAACATCTACGAACTACAAGGCGTAGGGCCACTGCGCACGCGGTTACATGTCTCGGCCAGACGCGGGCTCACACGTTTTGTCGGACGTCAGAGCGAGATGCAACAACTCCAACAAGCGCTAGAGCAAGCCAAAGCGGGGCACGGGCAAATCGTGGGAACCATGGGCGAGCCGGGATTAGGGAAGTCGCGGTTGTTCTATGAATTCAAGTTGCTCTCGTTGAATGGTTGTCTGGTGTTGGAAGCCTACTCGGTCTCGCATGGGAAGGCGACAGCCTACTTGCCGGTGATTGAGCTGCTCAAGAGTTACTTTGACATCCAGACTACGGACGACGAACGTAAACGGCGCGAGAAAGTCGGCGGCAAGGTACTGATGCTCGATCGCAGCCTAGAAGACACGCTGCCGTATCTGTTTGCCTTGCTGGGCATTGAAGAGCAACCGTCGCCGTTGGCGCATATGGACCCACAGATACGGAGGCGTCGGACGTTTGACGCGCTCAAGAAGTTATTCCTGCGCGAGAGTCTCAACCAGCCGTTGGTGCTGATCTTTGAAGACTTGCATTGGATCGACAGCGAGACGCAAGGCTTTTTGGACGTGCTCAGCGAGAGTGTGGCCAGCGCCAAGCTGTTATTACTGACGAACTACCGACCCGAGTATCGGCACGAATGGGGGCAGAAGACGTACTACACGCAGCTGCGGCTCGCGCCGTTGGGGAGAGCGGAAGCGGAAGAGTTTCTCGATGTGTTGTTGGGTGCACCCTCCTCACCCCAGCCCTCTCTTCTGAGAGGAGAGGGAGATTCCCCTCGCCCCATCGGGGAGAGGGATAGGGTGAGGGGGATGGACAATAATCTCCAAGCCCTCAAACAACTCATCCTCGACAAGACCCAAGGTACGCCATTCTTCATGGAAGAGATCGTACAGGAATTGTTTGAGCAAGGCGTGTTGAGACGAGAGGCTTCCGTAGGCTGGGACGTGACCCAGCCTACAACCGACCTCCACATCCCCCCCACCGTACAAGCCGTACTGGCGGCCCGCATTGGCCGGCTCGCCCCGGACGAGAAAGCGCTCCTGCAACAACTGTCGGTCATTGGTCGACAATTCTCGATGAGCCTCATTCGCCAGGTGATCGCCCAATCGGAAGCCGAACTGTATCGCTTGCTGACCTTGTTGCAGCACAAGGAATTTCTCTACGAACAGCCCGCCTTTCCCGAGAGCGAATATATTTTCAAGCATGCGCTGACGCAGGACGTGGCCTACGGCACTGTGCTACAGGAGCAGCGGAAAGTCTTGCACGAACGTACGGGGCAGGCAATAGAACAGATTCACAAAGACCAATTGGACGAACACTACAGCGAGCTAGCCCATCATTATCAGCGCAGCGGCAACGCCGAGAAGGCGATTGAGTATTTGCAGAAGGCGGGGCAACAAGCCGTGCAGCGGTCGGCTCATGAGGAAGCGATCGCGTCTTTGACTACTGCGATAGCACTACTCAAAGACCTGCCAGGTCTTTCGTCCCGCCATGCTCAGGTAGAGCTGACTTTACAGCTCTCCTTGGCTCCACCGTTCGTAGCTACCCACGGGTACAGTGCTCCAGAAGTCGAAAAAATCTATGCACGTGCATATGAGCTGAGCCAACAACAAGGTTCAACTCCTGAACTTTTCAGAGCACTCTATGGACTGTGGTTCGCGTCAAGTTTGCGAGGAGAACTGCAAACGGCAAAAGAGCTAGCTGAACAGTTCTTTAACCGGGTGCAACCCGCACGGGATTCGGGGCTCCTCATGTTAGCCCACCGTGCAATGGGAAACACGCTATTTTGGCGTGGTGAATTTTCGTTCGCACAATCACATTCTGCACAGGGAGTCGAGCTGTACAATCCTCTTGATCACCACGTACTGGCTTTTCTGTACGGGAGTCACCCAGTAATTTCGTGCCTCTTCTATGAGGCGGCTGCCCTTTGGCATCTCGGTTATCCTGACCAGGCCCTGAGCCGAGTTGAGCGCATGTTGACTCTCGCCTATGAACTCGACCACCCGTTCAGTCTAGCGATTGCACTGAACTTCGCTGCTTGGATCTACGGTTTCCGCAGAGATTGGTCACTGATCCAACAGCGGGCCGAAGCCGCCATATCACTCTGCTCGGAACAAGGATTTACATTTTGGCTGATGACGGCATGGAATTTACACGATGCTGCGCTCCGCGCTCAGGACCAGCCAGAAGAGAGCCTCACTCGGGCTGAAAAAGATGCAATCACCCACCAAAGGTATGGAGGTGTAGGAATGCAAACTTGGGCTCCAGGTTGCTTGGCTGAACGGTATGGCAGAACCGAGCAAGTTGACAAAGGTGTCGCTGTGCTAGAGGAAGCAATTTCTCTTGCCCGTCACAATGATGAGGTATGGAACGAGGCCGAACTCTACCGCCTCAAAGGCGAACTGCTGCTGATGCAGGCGGAGAAATTACGAGAGCACGAGTTTGCAACGAATTGAATCATTGAGTCATCGGGTCATTGAGTCATTGGTAAAAGCAGGACAATAACGAAGAGGGAGGAGACGATCATGAAAATCGGCGTATCGGTCTTTCTGACTGGCAAGAGCGGCAATCCTGGCGACATTGCGCGTGAAGCGGAAAACCTTGGCTTCGAGTCGATGTGGGTGGCTGAACATATCGCCGTACCTACGCAGTATACGACCTATTATCCGCGCTCGGCGGATGGCAAGGTGCCGCCATTTTACGCGGAACTGGTTGATCCTTTCATTGCCCTGATGGCGGCGGCGCAGACGACGAAGACCATCAAGCTGGGTACGGCGATCTCTCTTCTGCCGCAGCATGATGTGCTCACGGTCGCCAAGACCACGGCGACGCTGGATTTGTATTCCAACGGGCGTTTCATCTTCGGTGTCGGCGCCGGTTGGTTCGCAGAAGAAGCCCAGCTCTTTGGCGTGCAATTTCACAAACGCTGGAAGCACGTGCGTGAGTCCGTCGAGGCGCTGCGGGACCTGTGGACCAAAGACGAAGTGAGCTACGACGGGGAAATCGTGAAATTTCCGCTGCTGAAGATTGGTCCAAAACCAGCGCAAAAATGTCCGCCGATTTATCTCGGCGCTCATGATCCTAAGTATGCCTTGAAACGCGTGGCCCAGTATGCGGATGGCTGGTTTCCCGCTAATCTACCGCCGGAGAAATTTGCGGAAGCGATTCCGCAGATTAAACGATTAGCGAAAGAGCAAGGACGCAATCCTGAAGCGCTTGAGTTCGGCGTGCTCATGATGGCGCAGGGCGATGGTCCATCGCTTGACACAATGAAGCAGTACCGAGACGCTGGCGTCAGCCGCATCATTACGCTTGCTTGGGCAGCGGCTTCCGGCAGCGGCGTCGAAGCGGTGAAAGGGCTCGCGGCAATCGCGGAGCGAGGGCAGCAAGTGTGATAGAGTGAGAAAGGCTGGTTGGCTAGTGTTCTATCGCATGATTTTGTTCGGTTCCGTCATGCCAGCTCTTCGACAAAGCCTGTCCTGAGCCTGACGAAGGGCTCAGGATAAACTCCAGCTGGCATCCAGGGAAAATAAGCGCTTGTCCATAGTTATGCCTCCTGGATTCCCGCCCTTCGATAAGCTCAGGACAGGCTTGCGCGGGAATGACGTGCTAGGAATCTCCTTCACAGCTTCAAATGACAAATATTAATTGAAAAAAGTAAATAGGAAAAACATGCCGTCTCCATCACCCATATCGCCGCAGCAAGCCGCCCCCCTTCACGCTGACCCACAAGCGCCTCCTCGTGGGAGCGACTCGTATCCGTGGTTCATCGCTGGTGTGGCGTCGTGGTTCACAGCCGTTGGCATGCAGAGCGTGCTGTTCTCCTGGCTTGTAGTCGGGGAATTGCACGTTAAAGCGGAATGGGTGGGGGTGGCGCAGAGCGCGACCATGCTTCCCTCCGTGCTGCTCATCTTGCTTGGGGGAGCCGTGGCGGATCGTCACGATCGTCGCTCGTTGCTTATGGGGCTGCATGTCATCGCCGCGTTGTTTTCGGCTGGTCTTGTTGCGCTTGTCGCCAGTGGCCATCTCACTCTTGCCCTTTTACTTGTCTATGCCGTCGCCGCTGGGAGTGTGCAAGCGTTTGTCATGCCCGCGCGCGACGCCCTGCTCTCTGAGGTTGCCGGTCCAAATCTCATGCGTGCAGTCACTGGTCTCACGTTAGTCCAGTGGGGCACGCAGGCGGTGGGTTCGCTTGTAGCTGGGGCGGCGCGTTGGGTCGGTACGGTTCCTGCCTTGTGTTTGCACTGTCTCATCGTTTTTTCCGGCGTCTTTCCCTTGCGAAAACTATCCCCGGCTCCAAACGGACATGGCGCGGGGCGCAAACAACTGCGTGTGGCGGAAATTATCGAGGGAGTGCAGGAGGTCATGCACTCCCCAGTGTTATTGCCGGTGTTTCTGCTGGTAACCGCCGTTGGGATTTTATTTATTGGTCCTTTCATGGTGGTGTTTCCGATTCTCGTGCGGGATTACTATGGCGGCGACATCGGGCAGCTAGCCTTGCTCAACATGATGTTTCCCGTAGGGACTATCCTCGGCTCGGCGGGGTTGCTCTGGTATGGCCATGTACGCTGGAAGGGCGCCGCCCAACTTGTCGCTCTGGTCTTCGGCTCGTTCTGTCTCGGGGCGATTGCCCTGGGACTTCCCTTTTGGGGGACGTTGGTTGCAGGGTCCGCCTGGGGCCTCGGCGCCGCTGTGTTTACCAACACCGGACGGACGCTCTTTCAAGAAAAGGCTCCGCCTTCGCATCGAGCGCGGGTGTTGTCGGTCTACATGTTTGGCTTCATGGGCGCCTCGGGACTCATTGGCGCCCCGCTGTCTGGGGTTCTGGTGGCGCGGGTTGGCCCTTTAGCGACTTGCGCTGTAGCGAGTGGGATAATGTTGACCGTGCTGGCGTGTACGTTTCTGTTCACCAATGTCTCACGGATGGAGTAAAGGAGTTTTGACTATGGAACTGCGACCTCTGGGCAACACCAACGTGATGATTCCTGAGATTGGTCTCGGCGTGTGGAAATATCGTGGCGGGGTCGAACCCCTGCGGCGCGGCGTTGAGTTGGGCGCGTTTCTGATTGACACGGCGGAAATGTATCGCACCGAAGATACAGTGGGGCAAGCGGTGAAAGGCATTCGCGAAAAGGTTTTCATTGCCAGCAAAGTGTCAGGCGGGCATTTGCGACACGACGATGTGCTGCGGGCGGCGGAGGCGAGCCTACGCGAGCTGCAGACCGACACGATTGATCTGTATCAAATTCATTGGCCCAACTCTTCTGTGCCGATTAAGGAAACGATGCGGGCTATGGAAACTTTGGTGGATCGTGGACTGATTCGATATATCGGTGTGAGCAATTTCTCTCTTGGCCAACTGCGCGCCGCACAAGCTGCGATGAGCAAGTATCCGGTCGTTTCCAACCAAGTGCTGTACAATTTGAACAACCGAGAGATCGAGGACGATCTGCTGCCGTACTGCCAACAACAGCATGTGACCGTCATTGCCTACACGCCGCTGGACGATGGTCGGCTTGCGGTCAAGTTCCGCTTTCGTCGTAACCAGGCGATGAAGGTGATGGAAGAGATTGCCGGGCAAGTACAGAAGACCCTGGCGCAAGTGGCGCTGAATTGGTGCACCGCACGTCCCAGTGTCATTGCTATTCCCAAGTCTGATAGCGTGGCGCGCACGGAAGAAAACTGCGGCGCATCTGGGTGGCGGCTGTCCTCAACGCAGATGCAACGGTTGGATGAGGCGTTTTCTTAACATGGCTAGTGCTATAGGAGAAAGCGACTCTCGCATGGCGAAAAGCACCCCACCGCCACATGATCAACCGCTTGATTTTTTTGCTACTGCGCTGACGATCTTGCTCTGCGCGATTTGGGGTGGCGCGTTCGTCGGCATCAAGTTGAGCACGATGGACCTGCCCCCGCTGGGCTCCGGGGCGATCCGCTTCTGTTTGGTGGGTCTGGTGCTGTTGGCCTGGGCGCGTTATCAACGAATCTCACTCATGGTCGAGCGGACAGAACTGCGTGCGTTGACGATTCCCACGCTTTGCTCCTGCTACACCAATTTAATTGTCTATGTCGGCACCATGCACACGACCTCGGGGCGCGCAACTGTCTTCTTCTACACGCAGCCCATTTTTCTGGCCGTGCTCGCGTCTTACTTTTTGCCAAGCGAACGCTTGACCTGGCGCAAAGGCTACGGCTTAGGTCTGGCGCTCGGTGGGATCGTCGCCCTGTTTCTAGGAAAATTAAGCGGCGACGCTGGATCAACGTTCGTCGGGGACGTGCTGGTATTGAGCGGCGCTTTGGTCAGCGCCATTTATGGCATAGCGGTAAAGAAGACCGCTGGGAAGATTCATCCCGTGGCGCTGATCTGTTGGCAATCATGGACCTCTTGGCCGTTTCTAGCGGTGTTGTCATGGTATTTCGAGGCGGATCGCTCCTTTATGTTTACGGGCCGCGCCGTTGCCGCCATTTTGTATCTCGGCTTGATTTCCGCCGCATTTGGCTTCGTGGCCTTTGCCTGGCTCTTGCAACGCAACGCCGCCACGCGAGTCACCGCGCTGACCTTTCTGACGCCGGTGTTCGGCGTGGTGTATAGCTGGTTTTTGTTGAACGAAGTCTTAACGCCCGTGCAGCTCATCGGCGTGCTCGGCGTGTGTCTTGGCGTCTACATTGTAAATAGCGGCGGGGCGCCGCGTCCGTTGCCGGCTTCGCAAGAGGAACAAGAAGAATCACTCATGGCTGGTAGGAGTGCGACCTAGAGCAAAATTCCTTTGCCTGTATGGCGGAGGGCAAGACGATCCGAGCCGCGTGCGTCAGCAAGCGGCTAGAACACCGCTCCCTCACGATCGCGGCTCGGCACTCCATGAGCGGCGATCCATACAGCCAATCTCAAACCGCTCTTAGTGCGCTTCTTCCTCTTTACCTCCGGCTCCCCACCGCTTCTTCATGGAGCCTCCTTGTGGCTTCCTGAGCGTTTTCTTCTACAATTGCTTCCTCCGCATTTTCGAGTACGTGCATCCGCAGCGCAAACCAGACTGCAGAGGCGAGGCAGCAGACCCCGGTTACTGCTACTGTGAGTGGCGCGCCGCCGTGAGTAGCGCCGACCCCGGATAACAAACTAGCGAGCGGAGGCGTGCCCATGAACATCATTAAGAAGAGACTCATCACACGCCCCCGCAAGTGATCCGGCGTGAGCGTTTGTAAAAGAGTATTAGCGGCGGACATGGGGAGCATGAAGCCCGAGCCCACCAGCGGCAACAGCAGCATCGAAATCCAGAAATTGCGCGAGAGCGAAAACAGAATCAGGCCGATACCGAATCTGACAAGCGAAGTGACGATGGTGCGTCCGAGCTTGTTGGGATCGCGGTTGCGCGCGAGAAAGATCGTACCCACCACGGCGCCGAAGCCCGCCGAGCCCATAAGCAATCCCATGCCATCCGGTCCACCGTGCAGGATGTCTTTGGCGAAGACCGGCATCAGAACGGTATATGGAGTGCTAACGAGACTGAGCAATCCGATGAAGCTTAACAAAAGGCGGATCGCCGGGGTGTGGATGGCATAATTGACGCCTTCGCGGATAAAGGTCGAGGTCGAGGCGCCGGCGTGATGCGCGGCTGATTGGGGTGGAATCCGCATAGCGAAAAAACCGCCAATGATCGCTAGGTAGCAAACGCCATTGATGGTGAAGCATTCCCCTTCCCCGGAACTCGCGACAATAAGGCCGGCAAACATAGGGCCGAGAATGCGCGCCGCATTGACCAGCGCGGAATTGAGGGCAATCGCGCTCGTGAGATCTTCTCTGCCGACAATATCCTGCAGAAAGCTCTGTCGCGCTGGCATCTCGAAGGTCTGGAGAATGCCCGCCACCAACGCAAGACTAAACACTTCCCATACCGAGATGTGGCCGTAAATAGTGCGGAAACCGAGGAGCAGCGCTTGGATCATGAAGAGCGTCTGCGTGGTCATGCAGATGCGGTAGCGGTTAAAGCGATCGGCTACTACACCAGCGAAAAGCCCCAGAACGACGGCAGGAATTTGTCCCGCAAAAGAGACCATCCCCAACATGGAGGACGATTGCGTCAAACGATAGACGAGCCACCCCTGCGCCATGCCTTGCATCCAGTAGCCCACGCGGGAGACAAATTGCCCGAGAAAGAAGAGACAAAAATTGCGATGACGAAACGCGCGCAACGCGTACGGCAAGCGACGACCCGAAGGGGAATTCTCCGATTCTTCTGATGCACCCATAGTATGACAATTAGCTGGCGTCTCTAGAGCTTGTCAACGAAAACGTGCGACTGGCAACAAAACTTTCGGGAACACGGCGTCTTCGCTTTCCCTTGTGCCGCCGGTGGGTTTGCTTTAAGACAGACGCAACAATCGCACAATCACACATTCACACAAAAGGGGGACAAGGTATGAATATTGGTCTTCTTACGACAGCCACGGCGCAAAGTGGGGATCTCGCCGAGGTAGCGCGGCGGACCGAAGCACTCGGCTATGATTCGCTCTGGATTCCTGAACATCCAGTGATTCCACTCAATCACCAGACGCCGTTTCCTGGCACCCGGGACGGGGTCTTGCCGGATCACTATAATCGCTGGGCGGACCCGTTCATCGCGCTCACAGTGGCGGCGACCGTCACCAAACGGATCAAGCTGGGAACAGCGATTTGCCTGTTGCCGGAACGAGAGCCGATAGTCACCGCGAAGGTGATTGCGAGTCTCGACTTTTATTCCGGCGGGCGTGTCATTATCGGAGCTGGGGCGGGCTGGTTGAAAGAAGAGACCGAAGTGATGGGCGTGCGCTTTGGTTCGCGCTGGAAACGGATGCGCGAAACCGTGGAGGCCATGCGCATTTTGTGGACCCAAAGGGAAGCGAGCTACGAAGGCGAGTTGATTCGCTTTCCTGCCGTGCGTTGCGAGCCCAAGCCCGTGCAGAAGCCGTACCCTCCCGTGCTGCTGGGCGCACATGGGCCGAAAGCCTTGGAGCGCGCCGCGCGCACGTATGATGGGTGGTTTCCGCTTGTCCACAGCATCGAGGCCTTTGAAAAAGATATGGCGACGTTGCGGACGTTAACGAAAGAAGCGGGACGCAATCCTGACGCGTTGCAAGTAACGATCATCGTCGATCCTCGCGACCCTGGACCTTCGCTGGACGATTTCAAGCGCTACCGGGACGCGGGTGCGCAACGGGTCATTCTCTTTTCACAAAAACAGGGTTCGGAAGGAGCCGACGGCAAATCGCTGGAGATTGTCAACCGTCTGGCTCCGATTGTTGAGCGGGCGCAGAAGGCGTAGCTTCAGTCCAGGGCTGCGCACGGCAACCCGAATGCCGACGCGACGCCTTCGTGCATCACTTGCCCCTTGTAGATGTTGAGCCCGCGCCGCAACGCAGGATTTTCGTGGAGCGCGGCAATGCCTCTATCCGCCAGTTCGAGCGCATACGAAAGGGTGACGTTTGTCAACGCGTAGGTGGAAGTATGAGGAACGATGGCTGGCATGTTGGTCACGCAGTAGTGCACCACGTTTTCGTCTCGATAAATCGGATCGTGATGCGCGGTAGGCCGCGAGGTCTCCGCGCTGCCGCCTTGGTCGATGGAAATATCGACGAACGCAGCCCCGGGCTTCATGCCGCGAAAGAGCGCGCGCGTGAGCAACTTTGGCGTGCGTGCGCCGGGCACCAACACAGAGCTGATAACGAGATCTGCGGCGGTGACTTCTTCCTCGATATTCGCTCGGTTGGACATCACCGTGGTGACGTGACCGCCGAGAATATCATGGACATAGCGCAGTCGCGCCGGGCTCACGTCAAGAATGCTGACATGCGCGCCCACCCCCACCGCCACTTGGCAAGCGTTGGCGCCGGCGATACCCGCGCCAAGAATCACGATATAGGCCGGCTTCACGCCCGAGGCCCCGCTCAGCAAAACACCGCGCCCACCGTTTTGCGCTTGTAGACACCACGCGCCGACCTGGATGGCGAGCCGACCCGCAACTTCGCTCATCGGGGCTAACAACGGGAGCGAACCGTCATCAAGCTGAATCGTCTCATAGGCGAGCGCCGTCACGCGCTTTTCCAGAAGCGTTTGCGTCAACCGCTCTTCAGCCGCCAGATGCAAATAGGTGAACACCATCAAGCCGGGGCGCAGAAAGGCATATTCCGCCGGGAGGGGCTCCTTCACCTTCAGAATCATCTCCGCATGTTCCCACACGGCCTGCGCCGTCGGCAGGATCTGCGCACCTGCCGCGCGATATAGCTCGTCCGGGATACTGCTGCCTTGGCCAGCTGTGTGTTCAATGACAACTTCGTGGCCATGCGCAACCAAGGCTGAGACGCCGCTCGGGGTGATAGCCACACGGGTTTCTTCCGCTTTGATCTCTTTGGGAATACCGATTTTCATAGAATAAATTTACCACGAATGCTTGCCGACTTTACAGCCTGGAAGTGATTCACGTATCCTGAAAATAATGGGTATCATTCTTGATGGAAAAGCGCTCGCCCAACGCGTCCGCCTTGGTTTAAAAGATGCTGTCGCTGGGTTTCACACACAACATGGTTACGCACCGGGATTAGCCACGGTGCTGATTGGCGATGATTCGGTCTCGCACGTGTATGTCGGCACCAAGGAGAAAGCCTGCCGCGAAGTTGGCATGCAATCGTTCGGCTGCCGCCTGCCGGCAAACGTTTCAATGGCTGAAGCAGTGGCGGTGATTCGAGACCTCAATCAGCGCCACGACGTGCATGGGATTCTCGTTCAGTTGCCGTTGCCTCCTCATTTGGAAAGAGAAAAGCTCATCGAAGCATTAACGCCGGTAAAAGATGTCGATGCGCTACACCCGTGGAACCAGGGCAAACTTCTTCTGGGTGAAGAAAGCTTGCGTCCATGCACGCCCCTGGGCGTGATGCGGCTCATTGAAGAAAGTGGGGTTTCTCTCATTGGGAAACGAGCGGTGGTGATCGGGCGCAGTCTTTTGGTAGGAAAACCTGTTGCTTTAATGTTGTTGGAGCGCAACGCTACAGTGACGTGCTGTCATTCCCGCACAGAGCGGCTGGACAAGGAAGTGCGGCTCGCGGATGTCGTGGTTGCGGCAGTTGGTCAACCCGCGATGATCAAAGGGACGTGGATCAAGGCGGGGGCTGTAGTGATCGATGTCGGCATTTCGCGGTTGTCCGATGGGTCTCTGAAAGGAGATGTGGAATTTGACGCCGCCAAGGAACGAGCCGCGTTTATCACGCCCGTGCCGGGCGGGGTCGGCCCCATGACGGTCGCCATGCTATTGTCTAATACGCTGAAAACGGCAGAACGACAGGCGAGGCAAACGGGGCAAGAGCAATGAGTATTGGGCTTCTAGATTGATTCATCGGGCCATTGAGTCATTGAAGAAAACAAGCAATGGATCGATCGACAATGCGGTTTGGTCTCTGTGACTATATATGCCTAAACGCACTCCCCTTTACAATGTACATAAAGCGCTGGGCGCACGAATCATTGAATTTGGCGGGTGGGATATGCCCGTGCAGTATCGTGGGATTCTCGCCGAGCATCATGCCGTGCGCACGCAAGCCGGGTTGTTTGATCTGAGTCACATGGGCGAGGTCGAAATCGCCGGGCCCCGCGCGTTGGAAGTGTGCCAAGAGTTGCTTGTTACTGATGTTGCGCGGGTGCAACTCTGGCAAGCGCAATACTCGGTCCTTTGTTATCCCAACGGCGGGTGTGTTGATGACGTGATTGTCTATCGTGTAGAGAACGATCGTTATCTTCTCTGTGTGAACGCCGCCAACATCGGCAAAGATTGGCAGTGGATCGTTGAACATAACCGAGACCGAGCTCGGATTACGAATCGTAGCGACGAGTATGCGCTCATCGCCGTGCAGGGACCGCGCGCTCGGGACATCGTGCAGCCGCTCGTCACTCTCGATCTGTCACAACTGCGGCGCTATTGGTCCGCGCCTGGAGAAGTTGCAGGGAAACGCGCCTTGGTGGCTCGCACGGGGTATACAGGAGAAGATGGATTCGAGCTGTTCGTGGCTGCAGCGGACGGGGTCGCGGTTTGGAACGCTTGTACCGAAGCTGGACAACTGTATGGACTCGTTCCAATTGGGCTTGGTGCTCGTGATACGTTGCGGCTTGAAGCTGGGTTGCTGCTCTATGGCAATGACCTGGATGCAACAACGACGCCGCTGGAGGCAGGGCTCCAACGCTTGGTGCGTTTTGACAAAGGCGAATTTTTAGGTCGAGAGGCGCTGCGGCAACAGCAGAGCCAAGGGATAGAGAAACAACTTGTCGGTTTAAAGATGAAAATTCCGGGTATTCCTCGACACGGCTATGCGTTATGGAGTGGTGAGCAGCAGGTTGGCGTGGTGACGAGCGGGACACAATCGCCCACATTGGGGGTAGGGATCGCGCTCGGCTACGTCCCTCCAGTGCATGCGACCGTTGATACTGCGCTGGACGTGGAGATTCGCGACAAACGCGCTCCAGCGCGAGTCACGCCAGTGCCGTTCTACGCAAGGAGTAAGGGGTGAGGTATGGAGATACCGAAAGAGCTGCGGTATTCGCGCGAACATG